>JBKJLT010000322.1:0-3384 GCA_046596765.1 Ferruginibacter sp.
ATGAGTTTGGGAAGCGACAAAGCAAAAGAACTCTGCAAGATTTGTGCAGACCTTTGCGAAACATGTGGCAGCGAATGTGCGCAACATACACATAGCAAACATTGCCAGGAATGTGCAGAAGCCTGCAAGGCTTGTGCAGAAGAATGCAGAAAAATGGCAGCTTAATTATTTCGATGAAGGCAGGTTTTTTGCCTGCCTTCTTAATCTTTAAAAATTATGATAATGAACAATCAAAGCAACCTGAACAATATGAATGGTATGACATACAAAAAGTTTTCTATCATGATGATTATTTCATTTTTCATCATGTACATCGTTATGTTTTTAAATATTGACAGCATCAGTCATTACTATACAAGTATAACCCGCATCTATATGGCGTTGTTAATGGTTGCTCCTATGGCTGTAGTAATGATGCTGATGATGGGAAAAATGTATCCTGATAAGAAAATAAATACTGCCATTATGTTGGCAGGAGTTGTAGTCTTCTTTCTTGTTTTGGCGGGCTTAAGAACGCAAACACCCATTGGTGATGCACAGTACATGAAAGCGATGATACCACATCATTCCTCTGCAATTCTGGTTAGTAAAAATGCCAATATTAAAGACCCTGAGGTAAAGAAACTTTCGGAAGAAATCATTAAAGCACAGGAGAAGGAAATTGCACAGATGAAAAGCATTCTTGACCGGATGGAGAAAAAGTAAAAAAAATACTGACGAATACCATTAATTACAACGCAAGAGACAACATTAATAACTGGGTGCTGCGGGGATTTTGATTATTTGGTATTCTTACCGTGCTCAGTGGTTTTGTATTGTTTTGGGTAAGAGTCAAATGGTTCAGAAAAAAAATTATACAGCTATAGTAAAGACAGATAAAAAGAATTTGGTTGTAGAGTAAAGCTTTTTAAAACTTTCTTCAAATATGGAACATCATCAACATCAGCAATACACATGTCCTATGCATCCGGAAATAATTAAAGATATTCCCGGTGATTGTCCTTTATGTGGTATGCACTTAATTCCGCTAAAAAAAACGGATGAAAGAGATTTACCTGCTGTAAAACCGGTGCATATGGACCACAGCAAAATGAAAATGTCTGCCCCAAAATCAAGCGGGAATGATGCAACTGCTGAGTTGCAAAATGGTAAACAACAATATACCTGCTCCATGCACCCACAGGTAATAAAAGATGAGCCGGGCAAATGTCCCTATTGTGGCATGGTACTCATTCCCTTAAAAACAAAATCCAATGCAAAAGGCGAACATCATAAGCATGTGAATATGATTGACGATTTTAAAAAACGCTTTTATGTTGTATTGATTTTAACCATACCCATCATGCTGCTATCGCAAATGATACAGCATTGGCTTAAAGTAGATTGGCAATTTCCGGGTTCGCAATATGTGTTGTTTGCATTATCATCCATCGTTTTCTTTTATGGCGGCTGGCCTTTCCTGAAAGGATTGGCAGACGAAGCAAAAGCGAAAAGCCCCGGCATGATGTTTTTGATTGGCTTTGCCATCAGTGTGGCATACATCTACAGCGTTGCCATAGTATTTGGGTTAGCCGGGATGGATTTTTTTTGGGAGCTGGCAACGCTAATTCTTATCATGTTGCTGGGGCATTGGATAGAAATGAAATCTGTGATGGGTGCATCAAGAGAATTAGAATTGCTGGTGCAATTAATGCCGGCGGATGCACATTTGGTAACTGGCGATACGAATAGCGAAGTAAAAACGGAAACGCTGAAAGAAGGAGATATTATTTTGGTGAAGCCCGGTGAGAAAGTAGCCGCCGATGGAATTATTAATGAAGGTCAGAGCTATCTGAATGAAAGTATGATGACAGGTGAAAGCAAGCCGGTAGAAAAAAAGATCAATGATAAAGTAATTGCAGGCTCTATTAACGGCAATGGTTCTATTAAAGTAACTGTTTCGCATGGTTCTAAAGACTCCTACTTAGCACAGGTAATTAAGTTGGTGGATGACGCACAAAATTCAAAATCAAAAACACAATTATTAGCAGACACGGCTGCACGATGGCTTACTGTAATTGCTATTGTAGCTGGAATCGCCACTTTTTTATATTGGTATTTAACCGGTCAAACCCTTGCCTTTGCCATGGAAAGAATGGTGACGGTAATTGTTATTTGCTGCCCTCATGCATTGGGGCTTGCTGTTCCTCTGGTGGTTGCAAAATCTACAGCCATTGCAGCAAAGAGCGGTTTGTTAATTAAGAACAGAACGGCATTTGAAAATTCAAGAAAGATAACCACCATTGTTTTTGATAAAACAGGAACATTAACTATCGGCAAGTTTGAAATTTCAAAAATTGTTCCCCTCTCTTTTGGAGAGGGGTTAGGGGTGAGGTCTGAAAACGAATTGATTCGCATCGCTTCTGCACTGGAGCAAAATTCGGAACATCCAATTGCAACAGGCATCATGCAAAAAGTAAAGGAGTTAAAATTAACTGTTCCTGCTGCCGAAAATTTTAATGCAATTACCGGCAAGGGTGTAGAAGCAAAAGTAGAAGGCAAAGATGTAAAAGTGGTGAGTCCGGGTTATCTCAAAGAAAATAATATACCCTTGCCTGATGATTTTAAGACAGACTTTGCCGAAACAGTTGTGTTCGTAATTATTGATAACAACCTGGCTGGCTACATAGCATTGTCAGATGCCATCCGCCCCGAATCGGCAGATGCAATTGCAACCCTGAAAGAAAATGGTATTAAATCAACGTTACTGACAGGGGATAATAATGCAGTGGCTAAATCTGTAAGCGAAACATTGGGCATGGAAGGATTTTTTGCTGAAGTATTACCACATCAAAAATTAGAAAAAATAAAAGAGCTGCAAAGCAAAGGTGAGTTTGTTGCCATGACAGGTGATGGTGTTAATGATGCGCCTGCATTGGCACAGGCAGATATTGGTATTGCTTTAGCGTCAGGCTCTGATATTGCTGCGGAAACCGCAGGAATAGTTTTAGTAAACAGCAACCCGAAAGATGTAGTGAATTTAATTTTGTTTGGCAAAGCCACTTACCGCAAAATGATACAGAATTTAATATGGGCTACAGGCTACAACTTAGTAGCATTGCCATTAGCGGCAGGAGTATTGTACAACCAGGGAATTTTATTAAGCCCCGCAGCAGGCGCTGTACTGATGACGGTGAGTACTGTTGTGGTGGCTATTAATGCAAGCATGCTTAAAGTAAAAACGTAATCAACAATTAATCATTATAAAAATAAAAATTATGAAAAATACAATTCTTATTACAGCAGCAATTTTTTCTGCCGGTCTTTTGTTACAATCATGCGATAACAAAAGCAGTAGCACTGTTAAGACAGATACAGATACCACTATGTCAAAAATGGAAGGAA
>JBKJLT010000575.1:0-3197 GCA_046596765.1 Ferruginibacter sp.
GTAAAAACAGCTTTACAAAATGGCAAGGCTGTAGTAAGTGCCAATAAAAAAATGATTGCCGAGCATTTTGAAGAGTTACTGCAACTGCAGCAGGAGAATAAAACGGCTCTTTTATACGAAGCTGCCTGTTGCGCAAGTATGCCCATCGTACGTAACCTGGAAGAATACTACGACAACGACTTGTTGAAATCTATCCGTGGAATTATAAATGGCTCCACTAATTTTATCCTTACAAAAATTCAGGAAGAACAACTTGAATTTAAAGCAGCATTAACCTTGGCACAACAGTTAGGTTTTGCGGAGAGCAATCCCAAACTTGATATTGGGGGATTTGATGCTGCCAATAAACTAAGTATTTTACTGGCCCACTCATTTGGCGTAATTGCAAAACCTACCGGCTTTATTTTTAATGGTATCGAAAATATTTCGTTGCACGATGCCATTGTAGCCAAAGAGAAAAAGCAGAGCATTAAACTCGTAGCTACTTCAAAAAAATTAGCAAATGGCAAACTGGCGGCATTTGTTTTACCGCAGTTTGTAACACAGGCAGATAATCTTTATCATGTACAAAACGAATTTAATGCGCTTACAACGGAAAGCACATTTGCAGATGAGCATTTTTTTAAAGGTAAGGGTGCAGGTGCTTTCCCTACAGCATCTGCAGTACTTAGCGATATTTCAGCGCTGGGTTACAATTATAAATACGAGTATAAAAAAATCTATCACAAAACAGATACAGTACTCAGCAATGATTTTTATTTAAAGGTTTTTATCAGTACCGATGAAATCAGCAAAATAAACAAAGATGATTTTGAATGGGTAGAAGAATGGCACAACGAATACAAACACCACTGGCTTATTGCTGTAATTTATGCTGAAAAAATATTTACAACAGCCTGGTGGAAGCAGGAAGGTGTTTCATTGATCCTTTGTCCTGATGCCATTATTGAAACAGTGGATTATAAAAAGATAAGCAAGCGTAGCCTCGAATTGGCCGGCGTTGTTTAATTGTATAAAAATTTTCACATTAATCATTGGGATTTTTAGTAGAATTTATTCCCCAGTATATAATAGTTTTTATTAAAAAATGATTGGCACAATTTTAGAAGCATTTAATAAAAACAAATTATTATGGAAACAAATGAAAAATTGATCGAAGTCTTAAATGGTCTGATTGAAATTAATCATGACAGGGTTAATGGGTATGAAAAAGCAATTGAAGAAACTAAAGATCTGGATGTAGATATGAGAGCTATATTTCGCAGTATGGCAAATGATAGCAGTAAATATGCTACAGAACTTTCCAATCTGGTAACTGGTTTAAACGGAACACCCGCAGATGGCACCACTAACAGTGGTAAAATTTACCGGGTATGGATGGATATAAAAACAACATTCACGGGACATGATCGCCAGTCGGTACTGGAATTATGCGAATTTGGTGAAGATGCTGCGCAAAAAGCTTATAAGGCAGCAATTGCTTCTGACGCAGAAATGGATGCTGACACCCGTCAGTTAATTGCCGATCAACAGGCAAAATTGAAAACAGCACATGATATCATTAAAAAGTACCGGGATTTACATAAAGCCGTAAATGCATAAGTATTTTAAGCATTTTAAATTCACATAGAAAGCCCGGATAAAAGATTATCCGGGCTTTCTATGTAATTATGGAAACGTCAAAGTGTAAAAATAAAAAAAGCATCAAGTTTGATTCTTACTTCATAATTGCTTACTCGGTAATACTTACTAACCCGATGCTTTCCGCATGATTGATTTCCATTTTTTTACGACTTCCATCTTTTAAGGGACTTCAATCTTGATAAAACTTCTATCGCTCAATTGGACAATAAAGATACATTTTCCCATACCTTATTTCCAAATTTTAAAGGCTTTGGTTTTGCACCTGTTTAGCACATACTTATCCACATCAATGATCGTTGAGTGGTAATCCTTTTTTCTGAAATTCAATCCAGTTAAGGTATTCAGGTGCCATCCGGTGTTCTTCCATGGTTATACAATCATTAACCGGGCAAACCAACTGGCAAAGATTGCAGCCCACACATTCATCTTCTTTTATGGTATAATTGTTATAAGGTTTGCCATACTCTAAATTGATAGATTGATGTGATGCATCTTCACAAGCAATATAACAGAGGCCGCAGTGAATACATTTATCCTGGTTTATTTTTGCGATGTGGTGATAGTTGATATCGAGGTCTTCCCAATGCGTAATTTTTTCAACAGACTTGCCAATAACATCATTGAGGGTTTTAAATCCTTTATCGTCCATCCAGTTATTCATCCCTTCGCATAAGTCTTCCACAATTCTAAAACCATGGTTCATCGCTGCTGTACAAACCTGCACATTGCTGGCACCAAGTAACATAAATTCAACGGCGTCTTTCCAGGTGCTTACGCCGCCAATGCCGGAGACAGGAACTTTTGATGTTGTTGCATCCTGCGCAATAGTAGTAAGCATTTTTAACGCAATTGGTTTTACCGCCGGGCCGCAATAACCACCAAAAACTGATTTGCCAGCCACATAAGGATTTGGAACAAGTGTATCCAGATCAATACCAGTTACAGATTGAATGGTATTTATTAAGGATAAAGCATTTGTACCAGCCTCAACACATGCTTTACCTGTTGGTACCGGTGAATGTACGTTTGGTGTAAGTTTTGTTATCACCGGAATATGTGCTGCTTCCATTACCCACTCCACAACCATTCTTGCAATTTCAGGATCCTGCCCAACTGCAGCACCCATGCCTCTTTCCGTCATACCATGCGGACAACCAAAATTCAATTCCAATCCGTGAGCCCCTGTATCTTCCACTTTTTTTATAAGTTCGTGCCAGCTATTTTTGTCGTTATCAGCCATCAGCGAAACGATCATTGCCCTGTCGGGAAAAAGTTTAAGACATTCTGCAATTTCTCTTAAATTCAAATCCAATGGTCTGTCACTAATCAACTCAATGTTATTAAAGCCCATCATTTTTTTTGAACCAAAATTCAATGCAGAATAACGTGATGAAACATTTTTTACCTGGCTGCCCAATGTTTTCCAAACCACACCACCCCAGCCTGCTTCAAAAGCACGAAGCACATTTATTTTTTTATCGGTTGGTGGTGCACTTGCCAACCAAAATGGGTTGGGAGATTGTATGCCGAGGAAATTTGATGATATGTTTGCC
>JBKJLT010000435.1:0-5001 GCA_046596765.1 Ferruginibacter sp.
CGGATTGTAAATTACGGCTCCAGGCGGGTTGCAAAACATTAGCTGTAATTGCTGCGGCAGATGCCAGGCTTATTTTTTGTAAAAAAGAACGGCGGTTACTCATAACTCTAAATTAAGCAAAACATTTTTACAGAAACATAAATAAATATACCTTCATAAAAATAAAATGACGAGTAGTTTATCAGATATAGAACAATCGGTTTCCACGGCTTGCTGATGAAGAATTTGCCAGGTTCAGGCAGTGGTTTTTGGAATTTGAAAATAAAAAATGGGATCTACAGATTGAGCAGGATATTAATGAGAATAAATTGAGCAATATGGCAAATGACGCAGTTGCTCACTTCAGGAAAGATAAATTTAAGTCGCTCTGAAGCATGAGTTAAATCTTGCAACGAAAGGCCCATCGGGCAGAAATGTCAGTAGATAACGCATACCATCCAATTTTCCTAAGCCCCATCGGGGCGATATGTTTTACATGACGCTCCTACGGAGCTAAACACCTATTCCGACTATAATATTCTGCTACTGACATACCGCCTCTGCGAGGCTAAATTCAGTTATGCAGCCAGAGAGTTTACTTTTATGTAGAAGAAGGATTAGCATGGTTTTAGATTGACACGCATGCAGACTATGACAGCTTAGTCAGTTAAACCCTGCATTTTCTTTTTCGATACAAATTTTGTTTTTTGCAAAGCAAGATGATTTTGGTAATTTCCATCTTTGAGCAAATATTTAGCGCAAAGAAAAGGAGTTGCAGAGCTTACGCAGAGTAGCTTCTGCGAAATCTCTTTTCTCTTTACCTCTGCGTTTTAAATTTACGCTTAGAAAAAAGATGAATAATGATATGTGGCATAAGAGTGCGACGCCAATAAAGTTGCAAAATGCTAAAATGCCTGTAACAAAAAACTATTAACACCAAACTATTTTATTTATGAAGATTGTTGAGATTAAAGTTTTAAGAGGCCCTAACTACTGGAGCGTTCGCCGCACCAAACTTATACAGATGAAATTAGACCTGGAAGAGAAGGAAAAAATGCCCACCAATACCATTCCCGGTTTTAGGGAGCGGCTGGAAGCAATGCTACCCACTTTAATTGAACACCGGTGCAGCGAAGGCACCCGGAGCGGCTTTTTTAAACGTGTGGAAGAAGGCACCTGGATGGGCCACGTTATTGAACACATTGCATTGGAAATTCAAACCCTGGCTGGCATGGATACGGGCTTTGGCCGCACAAGAGGCACAGGTAAGGATGGCGAGTACTATGTATGCTTTAGTTATATGGAAGAAGATGCAGGTATTTATGCCGCAAAAGCTGCTGTAAGAATTGCCCATGCACTGATTTTTGAAGAAGCGTATGACATGCACGAAGATATACAGCGAATGAGAGAGATACGGGAAGATACCAGGCTTGGGCCGAGCACAAGTTGTATTGTTGATGAAGCAGCAAAACGTGGTATTCCGTTTATCCGTTTAAATAAACACTCACTGGTGCAATTGGGTTATGGTGTACACCAAAAAAGAATAAGAGCAACCATTGCAAGTACCACAGGCAATATTGCGGTAGATATTGCCTGCGATAAAGAAGAAACAAAAAATTTACTGGGCGCAGCAGAAATCCCTGTACCAAAAGGTGATGTGGTAAGAACCGAAGAAGGATTGCGTGAAGCTATTGACAGCATTGGTTATCCCTGCGTGATAAAACCCATTGATGGTAATCATGGAAAAGGAAATACTACCAATATTATAGATTGGGATATGGCGTTGAAAGCTTTTGAAGCAGCAAAACATTATGGCCGCAGTGTAATTGTAGAAAAATATATTACGGGTTTCGATTTCCGCATTTTAGTTATTAATTACAAATTTATTTGTGCCGCTTTGCGTACGCCTGCATCGGTGGTTGGCGATGGAAAAAATACGATTCAATATTTATTGGAAGAAGTAAATAAAGACCCACGACGAGGTTATGGACACGAAAAAGTGCTTACACAAATTACCATTGATGATTTTACAAAAATAATGCTGGATGAGAAGGGTTATACCCTGGAAACAATTCCTGCAAAAGACGAATTGGTTTTGCTGAAGCCTACTGCCAATCTTTCTACCGGTGGCACCAGCACCGATGTTACGGATGAAGTGCATCCTGCAAATATTATGATGTGTGAACGCATTGCAAAGATCATCGGACTGGATATTTGCGGTATTGATATTATGGCTACTGATCTGCGTACTCCTGTAAAAGAAAATGGTGGTGCCATACTGGAAGTGAATGCAGCACCGGGTTTCCGTATGCACATTGATCCCTCGGTTGGTTTGCCACGCAATGTGGCCGAGCCGGTTGTGGACATGCTTTTTCCGAAAGGCAGTGCCGGAACCATACCCATTATTGCCATAACCGGTACTAATGGTAAAACAACTACCACCAGGCTTACCGCACATATTGCAAAAACAGCGGGTTATAAAGTTGGTTACACCACCAGCGATGGTGTATATATACAAAACCAGATGATGATGAAGGGTGATTGCACCGGGCCTGTATCCTCTACTTTTGTTTTGAAAGACCCAACTGTTGATTTTGCAGTGCTGGAATGTGCAAGAGGCGGTATTTTAAAAAACGGATTGGCATTTCAAAATTGCGATGTGGCTGTTGTTACAAACATCAGTGCAGATCATATTGGCCTTGGTGGTATAGACTCGATGGAGCAGATGGCAAAAGTAAAACAGGTTGTACCGGAAACCGTTTTCAACCACGGCTATGCTATTTTAAATGCCGATGACGACCTGGTTTACGCCATGAAGGAAGGATTGAAATGCAATGTCGCCTTTTTCAGTATGGATGAAAATAATCCACGGATAAAAAAACATTGTAAAGAAGGTGGCTATGCTGCTGTTTTTGAAAACGGCTATATCACCATCATGAAAGGCACCTGGAAAATAAGGGTAATAAAAGTTAGTGAAGTTCCTGTAACCTACGGTGGCAAAGCAATTCATAATGTAATGAACTGTTTGCCTGCTGTATTAAGTACTTATTTCTGGCGCAATATTGAAATTGAAGATATTAAATTGGCTTTGCAAACTTTTGTGCCTTCATCAACCCAAACACCGGGCAGGTTGAACATGTTTCAGTTTAAAAATTTTCAGTTTTTGGTTGACTTTGCACATAATCCCGCAGGGCTTAATCTGCTCTGCGATTTTATTAGCAAACTTGATGGCGAACCTAAGGTTGGCATCATTAGCGGTACCGGCGACAGAAGAGATGATGATATTAGAGAACTGGGCCGCATTTCAGGCAAATCTTTTGATGAGATCATCATACGCCAGGATAAACATTTACGTGGCCGTACTGCCGAAGAAATTGTAAACCTGCTGATTGAAGGAATCAACGAAACAAAAACAAAAGAAATTCCGGTTACTATTATTTTAAATGAAAAGGAAGCCATTCTATATGCTTACAATAATGCAAAGCCAGGCTCATTAATTACTATCATGTGCGATGTGGTGACAGAGGCATTGGATTTGATAAAGGAGTTGAAGGAGAAGGAAGATGCGGAATAAACTATAAAACGATATTCTGAAATTTTATTTAACTTTATAAGGAGTTTAAACTATTTAAAATGTCTGAAACCTATTTTATACGAATTAAAAAAGATTACGCAGCCGATCTAATTGAAGTTTTGCAAAAGATGGATGCTGTGGAATTTATTAACGAGGTAAATATTGATATTCCCCATTGGCAAAAAGATAAGGTACTGTTCCTAAAAGATAAAGTTGAAAAAGATCCTTCTTTGCTGATTGATTGGGATACAGTAAAACAAAATATTCGTAAACGTTAATTCGTTTAAATGGCATTCCCGTTGTTTTTTTCGCCCAAAGCCCAAAATGATTTGCAGGGAATATATGATTGGTAATAAAAGGTTTTTGGGAGGTATATGGAGTAAGCTTATTTTTACACTCTAAATTCTAATGGGTTATTGTGTAACGGTAGCACTATAGATTCTGATTCTGTCTGTCTGGGTTCCAATCCTAGTAACCCAACTTAACCAGAAATGCTTTTTAGTAAAAGTATTCCAGTTTTATATCTTACCCTGAAGCGCACAGATTTTTTTTACAAAAAATTACAACCGTTAACCATGAAGAAATATTTCTGTGCTTTAATACTCATTACTGCTTTTTGTGGGATGGCTCATGCACAAACAAAAAAAATCAATCTGTTAGAAAAAGATTTTGGAGGGCTTTACTTAAGCTACATAAAAATAACAGACCAGGTTAATACCAGCTATATGTTAACCATGAGTTTTAAAAGTACCGAAAACTCAACAGCAGTCGGCATTAAAACGATTACATTAAATTCTGACGACGGCTGCCGCCAGTTTACTAAAGACCTAAGCAATGCCGTGACTCAAATGGATGCTAATGAAGATGTAGATATGTCGTGGGACAGGAAAACTTATTCATTAGAAGTTATGGAAGGCCAAAAAGGAGTGTATTTGTATAATGAAAATAAAGTGGGACACATATTTCTAAATAAAAAAAACTCAGACAAGCTATTGTATCTTATGAACCGCATAAGTTTTGGGAGTGATGAAATAAACCCCTAAAACAATAATCGGATAAAAATTTTAATATATTTAAAAGGATACTAAAGTAGATAAAACTGCCGCATTAGGACTGTTGACCCAATTAAGAAAAGCCGCAAGTAAAAAAGAAAATCATCCATATTTCTGACTTCATTATACAAAATCCTTTTGGCTGAAAAGCATTGAACCCTTATTTTTGCAATCCAAATAAATTTTGGTCATTAAGCTGGGTTATGGTGTAAAGGTAGCACAACAGATTTTGATTCTGTTTGTCAAGGTTCGAATCCTTGTAACCCAACAAAAAAGAACAATTCGTAACTGATTGTTCTTTTTTTGTGCCTGCCGGTTCAATAATATACGCTACTCATTCCTACAACCTTGTCCATTTTTCTACCTCAAAAAACTCAGATAATTTATTTACATCCG
>JBKJLT010000074.1:0-8231 GCA_046596765.1 Ferruginibacter sp.
TTACAAATAGCTGTAGGTGCTGTTATATCCCGAACAGTAATGGTTTGTACGCAAGTACTAAAGTTACCTGTAACATCTGTTGCTCTCCAAGTACGGGTAATTACATAATTGTAATGAGCTGCATTATTTACATTAGCATCTTGTGTAGATGTTTGCGTTTGTGTAATGGCTACCGGGCTGCAATTGTCTGTACCAGTTGCAACTCCAGTTGATGAACTTGTGTTATTGTCCTGACAGTTCACTGTTACACTGGCAGGGCAAGCAACTACTGGTGCGGTTACATCCTGTACTGTAATTGTTTGCACACAACTTGAAGCATTGCCTGTAACATCAGTTGCAGTCCATGTTCTGGTAATTACATAATTGTAATGAGCTGCATTATTTACATTGGCATTCTGAGTTGATGTTTGTGTTTGAGAGATAATTACCGGTGAACAATTATCTGTTCCGGTTGCAACTCCTGTTGATGCACTTGTGTTGTTGTCCTGACAGTTTACTGTTACACTAACAGGACAAGTTATTACTGGTGCAGTTACATCTTGTACTGTGATTGTTTGAGTACACTCACTGAAATTGTTTGCAGCATCTGTCGCTCTCCAGGTTCTGCTGATTACGTAATTATAGTATCCTGCGTTGGCTGGATTGATATTTTGCGTACTGGCATCTGTAAAGCTGATGGCAATATTTGACGGAGCGGTACAATTGTCTGATGCAGTAGCTGTTCCATTTGCCACTGGTGATTTATCATCCTGACAATTAACTGTTTTGTTTGAAGGGCATACAATTGTTGGCCTTTCATTATCTATAACAGTAACAGTAAAGCTGCAGGTTGATGAATTATTGTGTGCATCGGTTACAACAAATGTATTGGTTGTAACACCAACGGGGAAAATGCTTCCACTTGGTAAACCAGCAGTTTGAGCAACCGTCTGACCCGGACAATTATCAGATGATGTTACCATGTAAGTAACCAATGCTCCGCAAATTCCTAAATCATTATTTACTGATATTGGCGCATTGCAGGTTATTACCGGTGCTTCGTTGTCAGTTACTGTAATGGTTTGTGTACAGGTTGATGAGTTACCATGAATATCTATAACAGTCCAGATAACGGTTGTTGTTCCTACAGGATAAACTCCGCTGGCATTTGGCGTATTGTTGCGATCGTTTGTTACTAATGCAACGCCACAATTATCTCCCGTTGTTGGAGCAACTACAGTTACCTGTGCACCACACTGCCCTGCATCGGCAGTTTGTGTTTGATTGGGAGCACAAGTGATACTTGGTGCTTCTTCATCATTAACCGTAATGGTTTGTGTGCAGGTATTTGTATTACCATGAATATCGGTAACAGTCCAGATAACGGCTGTTGTTCCAACAGGATAAACTCCGCTGGCATTGTTGGTGT
The DNA here is from genome assembly GCA_046596765.1 of Ferruginibacter sp. Classification (GTDB taxonomy): domain Bacteria; phylum Bacteroidota; class Bacteroidia; order Chitinophagales; family Chitinophagaceae; genus Ferruginibacter. The sequence continues at coordinate 1,409 of JBKJLT010000074.1, forward strand.
TGTTGAAATTATTTAGAACTGAGGCAACACCGCAATTGTCGCCTGTTACTGGTGAGACCACAGTTACAATTGCAGTACAAACAGCTTCATCGGCAGTTTGTGTTTGATTAGGAGCACAAGTGATAATTGGTGCCTGGTTATCAACAACAACAACATTAAAGGTACAGGTAGAAACGCCTACTGCATTGGTTGCAGTTGCAGTTACTACAGTTGTACCTACCGGGAAGAATGATCCCGGTTGATGAGAATAAGTTATTACCGAAGCCGGTATAGCTGTGGTTTCCGTTGCAACAAAGGTTACAATGGTTCCACATTGACCGGGTGTATTGTTTACGGTGATATTACCAGGACAAACAATTACCGGAGCTACGCCCACTACTGTTACAGTAAATGAACATTGTGCCATATTGCCGGCTGCATCTGTAACGCGGTGCGTTACCGTTGTTGTTCCTATGGGGAAGGTAGAACCACTGGCCAGGCCTGCAATTCTTGTTGTAACTGCACCGGGGCAATTATCTGTACCAACTGGTGTTGTATACGTTACCGTTGCACCAGCCGCACTTGTAGCAATTGCATTGATGTTAGTTGGGCAGGTAATTACCGGAGCCTGGTTATCAATTACAGTTACATTAAAACTGCAGGTTGAAGTATTACCACTTGCATCGGTTGCAACAAATGTATTGGTTGTTATACCTACAGGGAATGTTGAACCGGATGGCAGACCAGCTGTTTGAGAAAGAGACACACCGAGTCCAGACCCAATACCAAATGTTCCACAAATTCCGTTAGAGCTATTGATTGTCCATCCATTATAGTTCCCAGTTTCAAAACTTCCATTGGTTAAGTTACTTCCCGGAATTTTTATATTATCCAACAATACATCAAAGAAGAAATTATTAATAGTTGCATCAACAATTTGCAACCTTACTTGCTGGCCTGCTAACCCAGAAATGTTGAAGGAATAGCTTGTCATTGGTCTGCTCAATGGGTCGCCAGGTAGAGTTTTAAACAAAGTTTGAATCAACGCATTTGTGGTAATATTTCTGAGTTCAACCGCAATAAATTGCTGTGAACTAAATGAGCCAGAATGATTTTTGTACTGCAAGTCAAAAGAAAGTGTAACTGAGCCACTGGCTGGCAAAATAACGTTTTGAAACATACTATGGGTGCTGCTGCAATTTTGCAGGAATACTGCCATTTTTTGACCATCGGTTGGGTTAAACGTTAGCGGCAGCCCGGGAGAATTTTGAGTTTCTAATCTATTATCAGCAAAATCAAAAAATTGCATACCAGGATTTAACACATGTACCCCACTGCTTTGAGAACCTGCGCAATTATCATTAGTCACAGGCATGGCATAATTAACCACCGCACCACAAACTCCCGGATTGTTATTCACCGTAATTGGTGCAGGACAGGTTATTGTTGGTGGTGTAACGTCTTTCTTAGTAACTGTAATGCTGCAGGTAGAACTGTTGTTTGTTGCATCTCTAACAATAAAGCTAACCGTTAACGTACCAGTTCCGCTTAAAGCAGTACCCGGTGCAGGGGTTTGTGTAATAACCAGTGAACCAGCGGCTGTACAATTATCACTAACTGTCAATAAGCTTCTGTAATCTGGTAATACTGCAGCACAGGTTGCGTTCAGGTTAACATCCTGGTTTGCAGGGCATGTAACTATCGGTGCTGTATTATCATTTACTCTTACTGTAAAGCTACAAACAGTTGTAAGTCCGGCAGCATCAGTTACCGTCCAGGTAACTGTGGTAACGCCGTTGCTGAATACATAACCAGCTAGTGTATTCGTATTGTTTAAATTATTGGTAATAGTTGAACCCGGGCAGTTGTCGGTAAAAGCAGTTGGGTTAAACTCGTTACCAACAGTTGTGTAAGTACACACTGTTGCGTTTGTATTATTACGAACCTGGTTGCCTGCACAGGTAATCGTTGGAATTTGCGTATCATTTACCGTAACGGTAAAACTACAGCTTACACTGTTCTCACTGCCATCCATCACTGTCCAGGTAACTGTTGTAGTTCCTTTAGGGAATACATAACCGGCAAGCGTATTGCTGTTGTTTAAATTATTAGTAATGGTTGCACCAGGGCAATTTTCATTAAATGTTGCATCAAACTCCATTCCCACAGTAGTGTAGGTACACAAATTATTATTGGTACTGCGTATTTGATTTCCGGGACAAGTAATTGTTGGAGCCTGTGTGTCAGAAACCACTATTGTTTGTGTACAGGTTGCTGTTCTTCCATTAACATCAGTTGCTGTCCAGGTAATTGTAGTACTTCCTACGGGATATGGGGCAGTTAATGCAAGCGCATCACTTCTTACGCCTGCTATATTTTGTATAGCGCAGTTATCTGTGGCCGTGGCGGCAACAATAACGATGGTTGCACCACATGTGTTCAGGTCATTATTAACACTGATATTGGCTGGACATGTGATAACAGGATTTTGATTATCTACCACCACCACGTTAAATGAACAGGTAGATACATTATTTGAAGCATCGGTTGCGATATAAGTCACAACGGTAGTTCCCACCGGGAATACTTCACCGGGGATATGGTTCGTTGTAAATGTTACACCACTGCAATTATCGCTGGCAGTAGGGGGATTCCAGAATACCTGTTTATCACAGGTGCCGTTTGCTGCGTTAACTGTTATGTTAGCCGGGCAACCAGTAATAGTTGGCGGCTGGTTATCTGTAACTGTTATGGTAAAGCTGGCTGTTGTAACATTATTATGAATATCGGTTGCGGTATAAGTTACTGTTGAAACACCTACGGGATATAATCCAAAGTTACCACCAGTAGCATTGCTTACCAGTGATTGAACACCGCAATTATCTGAAGCAGTTGGTGCCGTCCAGGTAACTAACTGCGAACAGTTGTTTGCTAATGCACTAACAGTGATATTGGCCGGTAGATTATTAATTACCGGGTTTTGATTATCAATTACCGTAACATTGAAAGTACATGTTGCTGTTTGCCCGTTTGCGGCTGTAGCTAAAAAAGTGTTTGTAGTTAGCCCAACGGGGAAAACTGAACCTGAAGGCAAACCTGCTGTTTGCACTGTTGTAACACCTGAACAATTGTCGGTGCCAACCGGTGTAGTATAGTTTACTATAGCCCCGCAGGTATTTGGAGTTACATTGGTAGTAATATCCGGTGGACAACTGCTTGAATTAACCAGTATATACAATTTACGGGTAGTGTAAGAAGCAGTATTCCAAGAATATGTCCAATCAGGGTTCACCGATCCTCCAGACCGGTTGCCTATACCTAAGTCGTCACCACCATTGTTTGGATTATCCCATGAATTGTACCCAAAAATAGTTTGAGCAGTGCCATAATTGTGTACCTGGAAAGATCCATAACAGGATGGAGATCCAGTTGAACGATTGTCGTTAAAATCATAGAGGCTGTTATTGCCTGCAGGTATACCCGCAAGGCCTGCGGTAGTCGCATAACAATTATGCCACATCTCAATATTCCCAGGTATACCCGTTGCATTGGTAACACCTGAACCTGCACTTCCCGTAACATTCATGTTTGAAACCGTTGTTTGCCAGGCCACATTGTTAAATGTTGCATTTGGAATACCCAGTTGCGTAAGCGTACTGTTAAATTTATCCATTGACACCCATACCCATTTGGTGCCCAGGTCAAGGAAATAAGCAACACGGTTATATGTAATGCCAGTTGCTGCTGAATTATTTATAGTGTAAGGGATTGCACTGGTGTTATAATCAGCATTTAAAGGAATGTCCAATTGGTATATAACACTGTAACCATTGGCTTCAGGCACATTTGTGGTTGCCAGTGAAGGAGCAGCAGCCAGGTTTACAAATACCGGTGGTTGATTGTCAGTTACGGTAACAGTAAACGTACAAGAGGAACTGCCAACAGCATTTGTTGCCGTTGCAGTTACACTGGTTGTACCAACCGGAAACGAACTGCCCGGAGCAATACTGTATGTTATTGTTGAAGAAGGTATACCCGTTGTTTCGGTAGCTGCATAACTTACGTTAGCACTGCATTGGCCCGGTGTATTGTTAACAGTAATATTTGAAGGACATACAATGGATGGTGCTAATCCGTTAACAGTTACTGTAAATGAACAGGTAGCCGTTAATCCCGCAGCATCTGTAACTTGATAAGTATTAGTATTTACACCAATTGGGAAAGTTGAACCGGAAGCTAAACCGGCAAAAAGGGTTGTTGTAGCCCCTGAACAATTATCTGTACCAACCGGTGCAGTATAGGTTACCATGGCACCGCCTGCAGTTGTTGCATTAGTGGTAATATTTCCAGGGCAACTGATTGTTGGTGGCTCATTATCAACCACCGTTACAGTAAACGTACAAGTTATCACGCCACACGAATTAGTGGCTGTAGCAGTTACTGTAGTTGTACCCACCGGAAATAAGCTACCCGATGCATGAGAATACGTGATTACCGGAGTTGGTGTTCCTGTTGCAGTGGCTACAGGATAAGTTACATTGGCACCGCATTGACCCGGCGTATTATTTACAGAAATGTTTGAAGGACAAGTAATAGTTGGCGGGGTACAGGTATTACCTGAAGCAATGATAAAGGGAAGTCCATTTGAACCCGTTGCTAATGGTATTAACGAGGCGGGAAATCCACCCCATTGATTATGCGAAGTACATCCATTTCCTACACCCGCATTTGTTATCCCGGCCATTACTGGATGTGAGGCGGCCACAACTGTATATGGTGATGGACAGTTGCTACCTACCGAATTAACAGCCACCACATTGGAAAGAAATTCAACGGGCACATTGACATTATTAAAATATGTACAACTGGAGATAAATAATAACCCTGTTCCGGAACCACCGGCAATAAAATTTATTGCGTTGGTGGTAACTTGCTGGTATTGGCCATCCCGGTGTAAAAAATAGTCAGCGGCTATTAAAACAATCCTTCCGGTTATCGCCGGCGACCATACTGCCTTGTTGGTATTCAGGATTTGCATATTTGCATCAGTATTACCTGATCCGGCTCCACTACAGCCATTATCCGGTATTATAACAGCATCATAAGAAGCAAATTGTGCTGCAGACATAGACGACCATGTTGCTGCCGTCACGACAGTTACTGTGTGGCCTGCCGCTATGGCTAGTGTTTGCTCATTAGGTGCTCCAGACAAACGCGGTCCATAAATCAAAACGTTACCTGCGTTTGCATGCATGATGCAAAAAGTAGTTGCAAAAAGCAGTACAAAAAAATACTTTAATTGTTTCATAAATTTTCGTTTTTGTTATTTATTTTTCATTTAACCTTTTGTGAAAAGCTTTCTACCAGGTATAATTTTTTCACAACGCTGATTTACAGTTAGGTTTACTAATGTTTAGGTAATAGTTAGTCTATTACCTTATTAAATACTGTTTATTTTGGGGGGGGTGCAGTTAGTATTCAGTCAACATGTCAGGGTCGAAAAAATACGGTTAATTTGTAAAGTAAAGGAAAATTAAAATAATAAAAACGTTTAAGGGAGAGCGTGTGCTGACACCAATAACACAATAATAATTTTCAAATAAAGCGAAAAGTACCGTTAGTAAAGCATTATAAGGCATTAAGTGGTAATTTAAAACCTCTTTTTAAAAGCAAATTAAATGACTTTTGTCAATATTTATTTTTTTTGGAATAGTTGATTAACGAGGAATTTACTGGCAGAGCTACATTTTTTTGCGCAGCCTGCTTAAGGTTTCCTTGGCTATGCCCAGGAAAGATGCAATCAGTTTTACCGGAACCCGGTTTACTAAATGAGGCTGCGTATTTAAAAAATGCCGGTACTTTTTTTCTGCACTTTTTAAACGGGGAACCAATGCCCTGTTTTCTGCATCAATGTAGTTTTTTTGGTAAAGTTTACGGGCAATTATATTAAAGGAAGGAAACAGGCTGTACATTTTTTCCAAATCAGTAAATGAAAAAGCTATCAGTTCGCAATCTTCTATAGCCTGTATATATTCATTGGCTTTGGTTTGGGTAAAAAAACTGTTTATGCCGGCTACCATGTCGTTTTCGGCTGTAATCCAGGTGGTAATTTCTTTTGCTTCGTCTTTGATAAATCCACGTAATAAACCACTTTTTACAAAGTAGATATGGGTACATATTTCACCAGCTTTAAGCATATGCTTACCTTTCTTTAACCTGTAGGGATAGCTGTTATGGAGAATATATTTCTGCAGGCCTTCACTCATTGGATTAAGATAATTAAGCAATGCAAATAATGAAACCACATCTTGAGGTGCAGCATGATTTTTCAAAGGAATCATATATATAAAAAGAAAATGCGGGCTTAGGATACTTATTTTCAGTATAGAATTAGCACCCAACGCATTGGCTGCATAAATATAAGATAATTCGGCTATTCTCTGTTGTTAGCGTCTTTTTTTTATTGTTTCCCTGACATGTTATTGTTCATGAAAGTGTCTAATCTTCGGTGCTGAGACCAGCCTTAAAATACTCCCTGTTCATCCTCGCTATATTTGCAACAGATATTCCTTTAGGACATTCGGCCTCACAGGCGTAGGTGTTAGTGCAATTTCCAAATCCTTCCTTATCCATCTGCGCCACCATATTCAATACCCTTGATTCTCTTTCGGGCTGCCCCTGTGGCAATAAAGCCAGTTGAGAAACCTTGGCACTTACAAATAACATCGCACTGCTGTTTTTGCAGGCTGCAACGCAGGCACCGCAACCAATGCAGGATGCAGCATCAAAAGCGGTGTCTGCATTCTTTTTATCAATAGGCAATGCATTTGCATCTACTGCATTA
>JBKJLT010000249.1:0-14191 GCA_046596765.1 Ferruginibacter sp.
GCTTGCTTCATCTATTTTTAATAACTGGGTTACAACCCATGATCCTTTTGTAATTTGATTTTTAAGTTTGCCGGTTGTTGCATCGTAGAGATAGAGATGTCCCCAGTCGTCACGCTCGCTGTACCAGATGAATTCGTTTGTTTTATCTAAGAAACGGTTGTTGATAGTTCCCTGACCGCTTTCGTATTGGGTGGCAACTTTTTCTTCAAATATTTCTTTTACATCGCCTGTAGCGGCATTGGCAATGCGTACTTTTTCAATTTTATGATCGCGGCTGGTAGATACAAAAAACAATTTGCCTGCATCGGCATTCCACTCATTGTCATCAAAAGGGCTGCCGGATGCAATATCATCGCTGAGGGATCCTCTCCTGTCATCTGCAGGTATTTTTAAACGGATGATTTTGGGTACATCTACTTCGATTATTACACGTTCAATCTGTATAATTTTTTTATCTTCCGGCAACGGATATTTCCATTGTTCCAGTTCGGGCGCTCCTACTTTTGTTTTTACCAGGTACATATCGCTTACATGGCGTTGGTCCTGCTTAAAGGTGGATATCTTTTTAGAGTCGGGGCTCCAGAGCATGATGGGGCGGTCGCTGTGAGTCCAGCCGGCATTGTCGGTTGCGTAGCCATAATCTTTTATACCATCGGTGGTAAGCTGGGTTTCTTTTTTGGTATCCACATCACGTACCCACAGGTTCCAGTCTTTAATGTACGCAGCTTTTTTGCCATCAGGCGACATGCTTTCATTTCCTCCACCTCTTCTGCGGCCTGCACCTGCGGCGGCATTAGCGCCTGCATCAGGCAAGATTGATTTTTTATCGGAACCCGTTTTTCGGCTGCCATCTGTAGGGTCTATTAAAACATATTCTACTCCACCCGGTACCGAAACTGAATACCAGAATTTACCATCGGGCAACCAGTTTGGGTTTACATTATAACGGAAAACGAGTTTGCTTGCATTAAAGCCCAGGGCTTTGGCAGCACTCTCATAGTCGGTTGAGGTTAACAGCTTTTTATCAGATTGTGCTGTTGCAGCAAAAGCTGCAATAGCCATAAAAGCAAGTGCTGTAATTTGTTTTTTCATATTTAAGTTTGTTTCGGGCGTTAATTTAGGCAAACCTGGGGATTTATGGATGAATAAATTGTTGAGTGGTAATAAAATCTTTTTCCTTTCCCATGATGATAAGAAACAAAAATAAAGGGATTTGGAAAAATAAGTAAGGAAAAAATAAGGTGCATTTTTTTATGAAGAAGTAAAATGAAAAACACTAGCTTGTTCCCACAATAGACATATATTTAAACAAAAAAGCTATGCATAAAATTGGATTACTTCTTGTAATGCTAAGCCTTATAGGTTTGGGCTGCGGCCATAAAATAAAAGTAGGTACTAAAGTATCGTTTACAGCAGATGATGGTAAACAGTACAGCGGAACCATTACCGAAGTAACGGATACTGCTTATAAAGTTCACCCCGATGGATTTGATGAAAAATATTATTACTGGATGACTGAAGAAGAATTTACGCTGATAAATACTGCTGAAGCCGCCAACACAACAGCCAATGAACCACTGCCAGCAACGCCAGTATTGACCTTAACAGCCGGAAGCAAGGTTGAGGCATTGAGTGCAAAAAAATGGGTATCGGGGATTATTACAGAAGTAAAGGATGATAAATATAAAATACATTACAACGGCTGGACGGATTACTGGGACGAATGGGTTACCGTAAATGAACTAAGAGCACCGGGTACAAACGGAGATGTGAAGATCAGCCTCGACAGCAAAGCAGCAGGTAAATTATATCTCCGTCATATTCGATGGCTGGCAACCGGGGGCTCATCTCTTGATTGGTATTTTTTAGCAGATAACGGTACCATTGTAGTTGACCCAAAGCATGGTGCAAACCCGGTTAACCTGGCTGCCGAAAGAGTTGACAATATGAAAAATATGGGCACATATATTATTGAGGGTGACCTGTTGAAAATAAAATGGGTTAACGGAACTAGTACAGATGTTGAAATTGAATATAAAGACGGAGACATTATCAGGATAGATGCACTCAGCATTGTGATGAGGCAAACAGGATTTCCGGCCGGCTATAAATTGAACGGTACTTACAGCGGTGTAACAGGTGTGGGCAATATTGCAGCAGGCCGCACATTTTCTTTTTCAGACAACGGTAGTTTTACAGGCGTAAATACCGGCTATGTTTCTGCTGACCCCGGTAATGCTACTGCAGAAAAAAATATTTCAGGCCAGTATAATATTACTGGAAATACACTCACACTGAATTATGCCGACGGTAATATTGAGAAAGCTCCCATTGCTATTTGGGAAAGCCGACTGGTGATTGGTAATACATCGCTACCGCTTACAGGAGACTGATCGTCATTTACTTTAAATCTTTTAAAGAAATGGACAACCCAAAAAATATTGATTTCAATTATAATTTTCCGGATACATACGGCTTGGTTCTTTGCGGTGGGCAAAGCAGTCGTATGGGCACCGATAAAAGTATGCTACAGTACTATGATGAGCCACAGCGTTACCACCTGTATAATATGCTGCAACCGCTTTGTGATAAAGTATTTATTGCCTGCAATGAACAACAGATAAAAAGTAAAAAAGCCGGATATGATTTTTTACAAGATGATAAAAGCTTTGGCAACATCGGCCCTATGAATGCTTTACTCACAGCATTTACAAAATACCCTCAAAAAAATATACTGCTGATTGGTTGCGATTATCCTTTTTTAACGGCAACGGATTTACAGCAATTTTCAGGCTGTTGCAAAAATGAACCTGCTGCATTTTATAACGAACAAAATAATATCTATGAACCCATGCTGTCATGGTATCCATACGCCTGTTTCGAGGCGTTACAGAAAATGTATGCAGCAAAACAATTTTCATTGCAGCAGTTACTAACACAAAGCCATGCAATAAAGTTTTTACCTATCAGTACCAACAGCATAAAAAGCATTGATACACATGAAGCATTTACCCAAACCATTAACCGGTTAAATGCAGGATAGTTTCCCTAATTTTAAAACATGAAAGATAACCGGGTAGAAAATATTCAGATACACAAGATCAGCTCTGGAAAAATAACCGAAACGGCAGATAAAGTTGCTGTGGAAGAACCTTTGCAAATTCAATTGAAGTATAGCACAGCCACCGGGCAAATGTTGAAGGATATTGCCGTAACCATGCGTACACCGGGCAATGATACCGAACTGGCAGCCGGTTTTTTATTTACAGAAGGCATTATTAAAAGTGTTGATGACATCAACGAAATAAAACATGCCCCTGCCGATGAAAACGGGGTTCAGGTAATTTTAAAAGAGAACATCATACCTGCAATGGACAATATGGCCCGTAATTTTTACACTACATCCAGTTGTGGTATATGCGGCAAGGCAAGTATTGATGCTATACAAACTGTTTCGCAATATGACGAAGTGAAAAATGACAGTCTTATTTCTGCTGCTATATTCTACAGCTTACAAAACGAATTAAAAAAACAGCAAAAGATTTTTGAAAATACCGGTGGCATTCACGCCAGTGCTTTATTTGATGTGGATGGAAAGTTTATGATGTTAAGGGAAGATGTGGGCAGGCATAATGCGCTTGATAAAATTATTGGTGCTGCCATGCTCAACAATCAATTACCATTAAACAACTGTATTTTATTATTAAGCGGCAGGGCCAGTTTTGAACTGGTACAAAAAGCGGTGATGGCGGGAATAAAAATAATTGCATCGGTTGGTGCTCCATCAAGCCTGGCCGTGGAAATGGCAATTGAAAACGATGTAACTTTAGTTGGATTTCTGAAAGAAGACCGTTTTAATATTTATGCTACAAAAGAGAGAATAACCGTGTAATTTTTTTTTCCGGGAAGACGGGAAGACGTTTTTTATTTTTCTTACCGCCTTACCGGCTATATTTTAAACACAAAGAATAACGGTATAGTTTTTTTGCCGGGAAGACGGGAAGACGTTTTTTATTTTAACTTACCGCCTTACCGACTTACCGGCTAAATTTCAAACACAAAGTATGAAACTACGTATAAAAGGAAATTCATTAAGAATGCGGCTTACAAAAACCGAAGTAAGCAAACTGGCTCAAACAGGTTACCTGGAAGGACAGACTAATTTTCCTGGCAGTCAGTTTATATATGCTTTGCAAAAAACAGATTTTCCAAATTTGTCTGCAACATTTGAGCACAATAAAATAATTATTTTTATTCCTGCTTTGTTTGTTAAAGACTGGCCTGAGAATAATGTTACAGGGTTAAATACAAAAATGCCCCTATCACAAACTGAATCTTTATACCTCTTAATTGAAAAAGATTTTATTTGTTTAGATGAAACTATCGAAGACCAAAGCGATAATTATAACAATCCAAACAAAAACTGTTAAGCCTTGAGCGAAGAAAAAAAAGATATTCCATCGGCAGAGAATCCTGAAACATTTACAGGGTTAACACTGGGGCCACTGAAAAAAGTAGCAGCCGGCGTGCCTGCTGTTATTAAAAGTATGCAGTATGTTTTTGGCGAGGCGGGTGTTCTTCGGGGTTTAAAAGCACTTGGCAAACTAAATACAAAAGATGGTTTTGATTGTCCCAGTTGCGCCTGGCCCGATCCCGATGATGAACGCAGCGGCATTGCTGAGTATTGCGAAAACGGTGCCAAAGCAGTAGCAGATGAAGCTACAGCAAAAGCAATTGGCGCAGACTTCTTTGCAAAAAATTCAGTGAAAAACCTTGCGGCATTATCCGATTATGAAATTGGACGAAAAGGGCGTATTGCAGAGCCCATGTATCTTCCCGAAGGAGCAACACATTATCAACCTATAAGTTGGGATGATGCTTTTAAAAAAATTGCAACTTCGTTAAATGCGTTGGCTTCGCCGGATGAAGCAATCTTTTATACATCGGGCCGCACCAGCAACGAAGCTGCTTTTTTATACCAGCTTTTTGTAAGGGAATACGGCACCAACAATTTACCCGACTGCAGCAATATGTGCCACGAAAGCAGCGGTGTTGCCCTCGGCGAATCGCTTGGCATTGGTAAAGGCTCTGTAAAGCTGGAAGATTTTTACAAGGCAGAAGTAATCATGATACTGGGGCAAAACCCCGGTACCAATCACCCACGCATGTTAACAGCTTTACAAAAAGCAAAGGCAAATGGTGCTGTTATCATTTCTATAAACCCATTGCCCGAAACCGGCTTGATGGGTTTTAATAATCCACAGACTGTAAAAGGTATGCTGGGTATTGACAGTACACTTACTGATCTTTTTCTGCCTGTAAAAATTAATGGCGATATGGCTTTAATACAGGCCATTGAATTATCACTGCTGAATGAAGAAAAAATGTCGCCCGGCAAAGTATTCCACAACCATTTTATTGAAAACAACACCGAAGGGTTTAGTGATTTTATCAATCACCTGAAACAACAAAACCTGCAGGAACTGGCTGCCGCATCAGGTATTAACCTGCAGGATATAAAACAAGCTGCAGATATTTTAAAAGATAAAACCAAGATCATAGCCTGCTGGGCAATGGGATTAACACAACATAAAAATGCAGTAGATACCATTAAAGAAATTGTAAACCTGTTGTTGCTGAAAGGCAGTATTGGTAAGCCAGGTGCCGGTACATGTCCCGTGCGTGGGCATAGTAATGTGCAGGGCGACCGAACCATGGGCATTTATGAAAAACCTTCTCAAAAAATTTTAGATGCGCTGCAACAAAATTTCAATTTTGAACCACCGCAAAAACATGGCTACGATGTAGTGGATTGTATTAAAGCCATGCATGAAGAAAAAGCGGGCGTTTTTTTTGCAATGGGTGGTAATTTTTTATCGGCTACGCCTGATACCGGTTTTACTGCAGAAGCCCTGCGTAAATGCAGCCTCACCGTACACGTAAGTACCAAACTAAACCGCAGCCACCTTGTACATGGCCATGAGGCTTTGATATTACCCTGCCTTGGCCGCAGTGATCAAGACCTGGTTAATGGTGAAGCACAGTTTGTAAGTTGCGAAAACTCAATGAGTGTTATCCAGCAATCAAAAGGAATATTAAAACCGATCAGTGATACATTACTGAGCGAACCGGTAATTGTTTGCAGGCTTGCCAAAGCAACTTTACCGAAGAGTAAAATAACCTGGGATAAATACCTGCAGCATTATGATCACATAAGAACGGATATAGAAAAAACCATCCCCGGTTTTGAAAACTACAATGAACGTGTAAGAATACCCGGCGGTTTTTATTTACCAAACTGCAACCGTGATGGCAGCTTTGATACCCCAACAGAAAAAGCGCAATTCAATATTGCTACCGCAACCCCTGTAGTTTTAAATGAGGGAGAATTGATGATGATGACCATCCGCAGTCACGACCAGTTTAATACAACCATTTATGGATTAGATGACCGCTACCGTGGAATTTATAATGAGAGAAGAGTGATTATGATGAATCAGGCCGATATGAATGAACGCCAATTAAAACAGGGCGATGTTGTTGATTTGTATAACGATGCTGATGGCAGGGAAAGAGTAGCTCATCAATTCATTGTAGTTCCCTACCCTATTCCCAAAGGATGTACCGCCACTTATTTTCCGGAAACAAATGTACTGGTACCAATTAGTGAGGTAGCATACAAAAGCAACACGCCGGTTTCAAAGGGAGTAATAATTAAAATAAAAAATTCAGGTTAACATTGCATGCAAAAAAACCTTCTGAAAAGAAGGTTTTTTTAATACTTACTGAGGGTAGAGGTCAAGATTCTTCGGTTTTCCCAGGATACCAGAGGTTTACTGTTTGGATATTGGAATTTCTTAACTACACGAATATACTTTGGCCACTAGCTGTACTTTGTAATGGTTACTATTAAGTTTTTGTAGTTTTTTTACTAATGCCTGTATAATTACGACGATAGTGTGGCGGCAGTAATTTTAGGGTTGCTGAATCTTTGACTACATTGTTCTGGATTTATTTTTTGCTGATAATACTTTCCAGCACAGCCGGGTCGCCATCAATCTTTTCGGCACCATTGAGGCCTAATAGGCTGCATATCAGGGGATAAACATGAATATTCTCAAAAGATGGGATAGTCAGCCCCTTTTTAATTTGCGGTCCCCAGGCATAAAAGCTTGCATGCATATTTTTCATAGCGGGATCAAAGCCATGGGCGCCAGGACTTATACGGTTACTATTGCCGCTTAATACTTTGGGGTATTGAGGTACTACAAAAATGTCGCCGATACGGTTAAAGCGGTCATCGGCTGTTGTATAATGCCATTTGGCGGGAATATCCTCACGCAGGTACACTGTAAAGCCGTTTTCTTTCTTTTTCAGCAACTTATAGGTTGACCGGATGTAAGCAGTATCTTTTGCATATAAATGAAGGCTGGTATTGCCACCCCTTATAATAAAATGAGAAGTATCGATCATGGAAGCTATGTTGATACGTGTTACGGTATCAACTTGGGCCATACCGTGATCGGCCAGAAAAATAAAATTAACCGGCAACCCGAGTGCATTTATTTTTTCTGTCATACTGCCGATGGCTTTATCCACAAACTGAACTGCATCCCTTGTTTGCGGAGCATCGGGGCCGTACATGTGCCCATCATGATCTACATTACTTATATAAAACGTGATAAGGTGCGGACGGACATCTTCGGGTAATTGTAACCAGTCAACTACTTTATTGATGCGATAATTGATATCTGTATTTTCGCCAAAGCGGTACCAGTAAGTTGGGTAGGTTTGTTTAATGGGAGCTTCACTTCCCACAAAATAATATGAAGCACTGAGCATAGCTTGCTGCTCGGCTAATACCCAGATGGGCGTACCACCGTACCAGGTTGCATCTTCAACAGATTTACGAATGCCCATGCTGTAAGTATCTTTACGGCTGCGGTCGTAAAACTGGTTATAGACAAGGCCATGATGAGCCGGGTACAAACCAGTGGCAATGGTATAATGATTAGGGAAAGTTACACTAGGAAAAGATGGTATCATACTTTCGGCCTGAACCCCACTGTTACGAAGTCTTATCAGATTTGCTGCATGGTATTTATCAGCATAATCGTAACGGAATCCATCGGCCGAAATCAGAATTACGTAAGGCTTGCTGAGTTGGTTGACCGCATTTTTGCGACCTGGTACAATTTGTTGTATCGTATCCTGGGCATGTAATATAGAACAAAAGCAAGAGAATAAAATAACGGCGATACGCTTAAGCATATATAAATATACAACAATGTACCTTTGGAACAGGTTTATTATAAGGCTTGATTTTACCGTTTATACAAATGTGCTGAATATAAATGGAAATACAACTCCATACCTTTTAACTTATACGGTTAATCAAACTACCAACTCGCTTTTTAGTGCAGCATTATTAAGCAACCAGGCTAAAATAACCTCAGTAAGTTTTACTGCATTTCAAAAAAGCACAGGTAATTACGGAGCAGTTATATCCACTCCGTAATTATCTTAATTAAAAACTTTATTACAGTTTAATTACACTGTTGGTACCGCCATATTCATTTACCAGTTCCTCATCGGCTTCAGTATCATTAACCCATTGGGTTTTATTCACTAAATATTTAAACTGGTGTTGCGAATCTTTAGGTAAAGATATCTCGGCAGAAAAAGTACCGTCTTTTTTCTTTTTAAGAATGATTGCATTTTCCCAATCGCTGTTAAGTCCTAAAACCTCTACTGTTTCTGCATTTTCAGGAGTGAAACTGAATTTAACTTTGCAATAATCTTTTGTTTTGAAATACGTTTTCTGAATCATTTTAATTTTTTGTTTGGTTATAAAAAGGTTGTCCGGTAATGAAGTTACCGGTTCAAACAGCAAAATAAATCGTTAATGGAAAAGCCCGCAAGGAACTCCTGCTGGTACAATTAATACAGATTTTAGTAAAAGGTAACCTTTGTAGTATTTACAGAGAATATATTAATTAAAAAAGTAGAAATGCTGGTTTAACCCGCAGTTATCAGGCTGCAACTCTTTGCAGGAGAATTTTGCAGGGAATAGATGAAGTTACCTTAACCATATGTTTTTTATGAAGCGGGATGGCAAAGTAATCGCCGGGAACAAATTGATGTATCTCATCTTCCACCGTAATATCACAGGTACCTTCTATTATCAAAAATCTTTCATACTCATTATCATGCACTTCATGTGGAGCGTAATCCTTAAGCCATACAATGGCAGTGATGGCTTCGGGGGTGTAACCTATAATTTTGGCAAATACATCTTCCTTATATGTTGAAACCATATCAGGCCTGTTTAACCATTGGCTGTAATCAGCCATTACAGAATTTGCTGAAAGCAAGGGTGGCATTGAGGGAAGTTCTCCGTTTTTCAATCTTTCGGTATAATCGATGGTGGCCATTAAAAATGGCTTAATAATCGGGTCAGGTTTCAGCTTATATACACCTGCATAATCTTCTACTGATGCTTTTATCTTTTCAATTTCATCACGTATTTCCACAAATTCCAAAGCAAGGTTTTCCACCTCACTGGTTTCTTCATACGAGGCAATGCCCAATACATAGAGTTCTAAAATTCCGGTTTCGATATATTCACTAACACTAAACATGTATGTTTTTTTCTTTCATATCCTGATTTTACTTTTTAGTTAAACGTTTGGAAACAGGAATTTAATATAAATTCTTTGTAAATCTAACTTATTTTAGAGCCATTATTCGGATTATTTACCAAATCAACTGCTTCAAAATAGAAAGAGCAACCATGAAGGTTACTCTTTCTTCCAAAATTTACGATATAAAATTTAACTATATTATTTCTTTGGCATCAATACCGCATCAATTACATAGGTAACTCCGTTGCTGGAAATTACATCTGCTATGGTAATGTTGGCCATTCCGCCTTTTGCATCATGAACCATCCATTTGTTATCTTTATAGTGAATGGTAAGTTCTTCCCCTTGTACTGTTTTCAGCTTTTGTCCGTCTTTTAAATCGGTAGATTTAAAAGCACCAGCTACTACATGATAAGTAAGAATTTTTGCAAGGGTTGCTTTATTCTCTGCCTTTAATAAATTATCAACAGTACCGGCTGGTAATGCAGCAAAAGCAGCGTTTGTTGGAGCGAATACGGTAAACGGACCAGCACTTTTTAAAGTTTCAACCAGGCTGGCAGCTTTTACAGCAGCAACCAAAGTTGTGTGGTCAGCCGAACCCGCTGCATTGTCAACGATATCTTTTGAAGGCACCATGTTGGCACCGCCAACCATAACACCACTCTCTTCAGTGGGTTTCACTGGTTCCATTGGAGCCATTGTGGTTGTGTCCGTTTTTGTAGTTTCTTCAGTTTTTGTGTCGTTACAAGCTAAAAATGTTGCTGTTGTTAAAGCACCTGCTACCAACAGCGAAAAGAAATTCTTTTTCATAAAAAGTTATTTTTTTAGTTAAATATGCACTAAATACGATGTAAAGGGAAGTTCGGATTTTTTGAGGCGGTTTATTTTTTTAATAATAATCATTTACAAAGCTACTTGCATTTGATGCTGGCAATGTTCCGTCCACAGCGGATCGGGCTTTATACCATCATTGAACTTTATCTTTTAATCTCAACAGGCCTGGCTTTGCAAAATGTAAAAGAGCTAAAAAAGCAATTCCCCAACAATTATTTAGTTAAATTAGCAAAATATATATGTTATAACTATGCCCTTAAGTTGGAACGAAATCAAAAGCAGAGCCACCGCCTTTAGTAACGAATGGAGAGATGAAGTAAGCGAAGATGCAGAAGCAAAATCTTTTTGGGATGACTTCTTCAACATCTTTGGTATTAACAGGCGCAGGGTTGCAACATTTGAACAGCAGGTAAAGAAGATAGATGATAAAGCAGGGTTCATTGACTTACTATGGAAAGGTGTAATCCTTATAGAACACAAAAGCCGGGGCAAAGATTTAGACAGGGCTTACCAGCAGGCAAAAGATTATTTCCCCGGCCTCAAAGACAAAGAACTCCCCCGTTACATTCTTGTAAGCGATTTTGATCGTTTCCGTTTATTCGACCTCGAAGAAAACACACAGCACGAATTTAAACTCAACGAACTTGTTAGCAATGTAAGCCACTTTGGTTTCATTGCCGGTTATCAAAAACGCAGCTATAAAGAGCAGGACCCTGTTAATATAGAAGCAGCCGAACTCATGGGTAAGCTGCACGATAAACTAAAAGCCATTGGCTACACAGGCCATCATTTAGAATTATATCTTGTGCGCCTGCTGTTTTGTTTATTTGCCGATGATACAAACATTTTTGAAAAAGGGATCCTGTACGATTATTTCGATCTTAAAACCAATGAAGATGGCAGCGACCTTGCAAGAGCCATTGCCGAACTCTTTCAGATATTAAATACCGCACCAGATAACCGTTTTAAAAACCTCGATGAGAGCCTTGCTGCCTTTCCTTATGTAAACGGAAAACTCTTTGAAGAAAATTTACCTCTGGCAAGTTTCGACAGCGAAATGCGTAAGATATTACTCGATAGCTGCCTGCTCGATTGGGGCAAAATTTCTCCCGCCATCTTTGGTTCCCTCTTTCAAAGTGTGATGGACGAAAAAGCAAGGCGTAACCTGGGCGCACATTACACCAGCGAAAAAAATATACTCAAACTTATTAAGCCATTATTTTTAGACGGCCTCTGGGTTGAATTTGAAAAAGCAAAAACCAATAACAACCATTTAAAAAAGCTGCACAATAAAATAAGTAAGCTCCGCTTTCTCGATCCTGCCTGCGGCTGTGGTAACTTTCTCATTATTGCTTACAGGGAGTTACGCTTACTTGAAATTGAAATAATTAAAATTCTATTAAAAGAGAGTATAAAAAGCCAGCAGGCAATTACAGATATAAGCATTTATGTACAAATTGATGTAGACAAATTTTACGGCATAGAGTACGAAGAGTTTCCTGCACAAATAGCACAGGTAGCCATGTGGCTTATAGATCACCAGATGAACCAATTGGTAAGCCAAACCTTTGGTGAGTATTATGTGCGTTTGCCTTTACGCAAAAGTGCAACCATTGTACATGGTAATGCCTTGCGTATCGATTGGCAGAACCTTCTTATAAAAGATTCAACTACATCTATACATACCGAAACCGCAAATATTATTTTAAACGACCCGCCCGAAGTTTATAAAACAGTAAATGTTTATGCAAAAGATATAAATTTTATTAAAGCCGAAGATGTATTGCCAGCAAGCGAAGAAAGATTTGATTATATTTTAGGCAACCCGCCGTTTATTGGAAAGAGTTTACAAAACGCTGCACAAAAAAAGGAGATTGATTTTATTTTTCAGGGAGTAAAAGGGGCAGGTGTTTTGGATTATGTTACAGCTTGGTATGTAAAAGCAGCAGCGTACATGAAAGTTTTTGGAAACAATGAAACAAAATCAGCATTTGTAAGTACTAATTCAATTTCGCAAGGAGAACAGGTTGGAATTTTATGGAATGAGTTGTTTAATACCTACAAAATAAAAATTCATTTTGCACACCGAACTTTTAAATGGAGTAATGAGGCAAAAGGAAATGCAGCGGTTCATGTAGTGATTATTGGTTTTGCCAATTACGATGCTAATGAAAAACTGATTTATGAGTATGAAGATATTAAGGGAGAACCGCATGAAATAAAGGCTAAGAATATTACTCCATATTTGATTGAAGGAAACGATATATTCATTACTTCAAGAAGTCATTCTATTTGCAATGTTCCAGAAATAGTTTGGGGCAATAAACCTGTGGATGGAGGTAATTTACTTTTTAATGATGAAGAGAAAAACGAGTTTCTTCAAAAAGAACCTAAAGCCCAAAAATATATAAAGCCTCTTTTAAGTGCAAAAGAATTTTTAAATGGAGAAAAAAGATGGTGTTTGTGGTTAGTTGGCGCTGAACCTAATGAGCTTAGAGAAATGCCCTTTGTAATGGACAGAATTAAAAAAGTAAAAGAAATGAGAGAGGCGAGTATTGATGAAGGTGCAAGAAATTTGGCTCTACGACCATCACAATTCCGTGATTTAAAAAATCCGAATAAATTTATCTTAATACCGAGTGCAACCTCAGAAAATAGAAGGTATATCCCATTTGGTTTTTTTGACAAAGAGTACATAGCAAATAATAGCTGCCATATGATACCAGATGGTAAACTTTATCATTTCGGTATCATAACTTCTGAAATGCATATGGCATGGGTCAAGTATGTTTGCGGAAGATTAAAAAGCGATTTTCGTTATTCTAAAGATATTGTTTACAACAATTTCCCATGGCCCGATAATCTAACCGATAAACAAAAAGAAGCTGTAGAAAAAGCAGCCCAACAGGTATTAGATGCAAGATTACAATTTCCCAACAGTAGTCTTGCCGATTTATACGATCCCAATACAATGCCGCCTCCATTGGTAAAGGCGCATCAGCAATTAGATAAAGCAGTTGACCTTTGCTACCGCCCCCAACCCTTTATTAATGAAACAAAACGCATAGAGTTTTTATTTGAGTTGTATGATAAATACACGGCAGGGTTGTTTGTGAAGGAGAAGAAAGTCAAAAAAAGCAAAACGAAATCTTAAATTCAAAATGATACTTCAACAAAAAGCTTTAGAAAAACTTAGGAATTTAATAACCCATGAAACAGAATATCGTTCGGGACCAAATTTGGTTTCCTTTTTTAATAATTTAGGAAGTAATGATACCTATGGACAAGGGTTTCCTTCAAGATGGATATTTGTTGATGCGAAACTTTCTAGTATTAATGGAACACCACAGCTTGACCAATGTATAAAGAAATTATTATCTCCTATAAATTTTGTAACTCGTATTAATGAATTAGACAACTTAATAAAAGACTTTAACCAGTATTTAATTTTTGATGGATGGAAAATTATAAGAGAGGTCAAAGAAATAAAATTTGTAAAAGCAAGCGACAAAGACTTTGAAGCTGATATTGAAGTTAAAGAAGATGACTTTTTAAATAAAGAGTTTAGTGAAATATCTGTGGATAGTCTTGCTTTAGACGGAGTAATTACTGAAACTTTCTGCCCCCGTAGGTAGGCCTCATCACGATGAGATTCTGCCGCCGCCTGGGTACTGAGCGAAGCCGAAGTGCAACCAGCGGCGTGGCATACTCAA
>JBKJLT010000416.1:0-9769 GCA_046596765.1 Ferruginibacter sp.
GCTGGAGAAGGTCCCAAGGGTTCGGCTGTTCGCCGATTAAAGTGGCACGTGAACTGGGTTCAGAACGTCGCAAGACAGTTCGGTCCCTATCTGTGATGGGCGCTAGTAAATTGAGAAGACATGACCTTAGTACGAGAGGACCGGGTCGTATGTTCCGCTGGTGTATCTGTTGTGCCGCCAGGTGCAATGCAGAGTAGCTACGAACAGCATGGATAAACGCTGAAAGCATCTAAGCGTGAAACCATCTTCAAGATGAGTTTACTTTTAAGGGTCGTCAAAGACTATGACGTTGATAGGCTATAGGTATAAGGGTGGTAACATCGAAGCCGAGTAGTACTAATTGCCCGTAAGCTTTATTCTTTTTCTTTTTCCTTCGGGATTAGGAGTTCTCTTACAACTTATTCCAATATGTCTTTTTTATTATTTTGAATGTTGAATTTAAATTTTAAATGAGTCTTCGTTTTTGATTATTTAACATCCAGAATCTCTACAAAATCATTGTCGGGTTATACATTTCAGTTGTCTGTGCATTTGCATTCAACATTTAAAATTTATAATTCAACATACCTTTTTATGGTGGTTTTGCCGAGGGTGTTCACCTCTTCCCATACCGAACAGAGAAGTTAAGCCCCTCATGGCCGATGGTACTGCACAACAATGCGGGAGAGTAGGTAGCTGCCATATTATTTTAAGACCCTGATTATTTATTTAATCAGGGTTTTTTTATGAGCTTGAGCATAAGCAAGCTTTTCCAATATGGCCGGTTATTCCCCTCCTTTTGCTTAAGCACTTATTCAGACTTGTTTTTTTATTCTCCTCATCTTGCTAATTTCATGCAATGTCTGTAACCAATCCACACATAAAAAATTTACTTACCTGCATTAATTTAGAAGAACAGGAACAGGTACAGCGATATAGTTTAGATCAACAGCATAGCCTTAAAGCCTTAAAGGCAGAAGGTTTGGCACTGCACCCAATTACTGTTACCCGTAAAAATTTTGGCTATGCCGACTATCCGGAGATAAGTTTTAAACTCAGTTACCCTGTTGAAATAAATTTATTTAAAGATGGAGCTGCCATTGAATGCTTTTGTACCGGCGAAGAACCGGTGAAAGGTGTGTTGCTAAACCTGGATGGTAAGAGTGGAGAGTTTAGGTTATTTGCGCCTGATTTTCCGGATTGGATAGAAGATAAAAATGTAGGCATAAAATTAGCTCCCGACCAGCGTACTACTTCTATTATGAAATCTACTTTGAATAACCTGGAAGCGAATAAAGCACTGTACAGGTTGTTTGAGAAAGTACATGGAACTAAACCTGATGTACAATTAGCATTTGATACTGAAGAAAAGCATGTTGCCTTTACTAATAAAAATTTAAACCCAAGCCAGCAGGCAGCCATACAAGCGATGGTTGCAAATAATGAAATGCTTATTATTCACGGCCCGCCGGGCACGGGTAAAACCACAACGCTTATTGAAGGTATTTTACAACTAATAGAAAAAGGAGAAAAAATTATTGTAACAGCACCAAGCAATACAGGAGTTGATAATATTGCCAAAGGATTGATTGAAAACAACGTTGCCCTTTTGCGGGTTGGCAATAGTACTAAAACAGATGCACTTGTTTTTGCCCATACACCCGAAGGGAAATTGCAAAACAGTAAAGAACAAAAAGAAATCAAGCAATTAAAAATACGGGCAGAGGAATTTAGAAAAATGGCTTTAAAATACAAGCGCAGTTTTGGCAAAGAAGAAAGAGAGCAGCGTAATTTATTATTTAAAGAAGTAAAAGACATTCGCCTGCAAATAAAAAAACTACAGGCTTACAACGAAGAAAAATTATTTGAGCAGGCTGATGTAATATTGGGTACGCCCATTGGTTTGTATGATGCTGATGTGCGGCACTTGAAATTCAACTGCCTGGTTATGGATGAAGCCGGCCAGTGTATTGAACCGTTGGCCTGGTGTGTGTTTCCGCTGGCGCAAAAATATATCCTGGCAGGAGATCACCTGCAATTGCCACCAACGGTATTAAATAACCAGGCTGCACAACTTGGCTTTAATACTTCGATACTGGAGACGGCTGCAAAAACAATGAAGCCCATTTTTTTGTTGGATACACAATACCGCATGCGCCAACCCATTGCAGGTTTCAGCAGTCAATATTTTTATGAGGGAAAGTTGATGACCGATGAGAAACTGTTAAGTACGGAGCAGCATCTTATCTTTATTGATACAGCAGGAAGTGGTTTTAATGAAGAGTATGGGCAGGATGGCACCAGTCTTAAAAACGAAGGCGAACTCAGGATCGTAAATAAGATCATTGAAACAGAAAATATAAACCCGGAGCAAACAGTATTTATTTCTCCTTATGCCGGTCAGGTTGCTGCAGCAAAAGAATTATTGCCTAAAGAAATGCGCATCAGTACCATTGATAGTTTTCAGGGGCAGGAGCAGCATACCGTTATTTTATCTTTGGTAAGAAGTAATGATGATGGCATCATCGGCTTTTTAAAAGATTACCGCCGTATGAATGTTGCACTCACCAGGGCTAAGGAACAATTGTATGTGATAGGAGATAGTGCAACACTTGGTAACGATGCATTCTTTATTGCTTTTTTAAAATATGTGGAGGAGTTTGGGGTTTATAAAACGGTTTGGGAATGGGAGTTGTAATTGTTTACGAGAAGATTTATTCCTGCAGGAGAATGAATGAAATGAATTCCTTTTTATTTTTCTGAATTGTTTTCTTTTTAGCAGTTAATTTTATAAAAAACAAGCATATTGTCAAAAACAAAAATTACAGTAAACAGCAACGGTTCAATAAAAGTAGAAGGCGATTTTTTGAAATTGTTGATAAGAACGGAGCTGTTTATAATTTACAGGAAAGAGAAATCATTTTAATCTGCCGCTTTGGTCTTTCTCAAAATAAAACATTTTACAATGGCTTTCATTAAGGGCATTTTGAACACAATGCTGTTGCATTTGATCTGCTACCTAAAAAGTAAACTCTTTTTTTATAGCATCTATATTTATACCCGTTTAACTTAAATTTCCCAATAAGAAAAGGCGTCGTAAAAAGAATTACAAACAAAATTTAAAGTACTTGATAAAAAAATAATGTACAAAAACTTGCATTTTCGATTTTTTGTATTTAGTATTGTGTTACTATCTCATATCGGTACATGTAAAACCATTATTCCAATTCCCTGAATACCTCAGCCCCCCATTGATAAGTTTTTATGAATAACAGTTATTGCTGTTGTATAGGATTATTGTAACCAAAATATGCTGTATGAATATTATAGACTCTACCATTATGTTATTGCCTTTGCGTAGCTATAAAAAATATATCTGCACTCAGCCAACATCTCCGCCATAACTTTTTATTTACATATTAACCAAATAATAATTTCTTATTTACCATTACACCTTAATAAAACACTGTTATGAAAAAATTACTTAAATCTTTTTTTGGAAAAGCCATAACGCTGATACTATGCGTTATTGTTTTTTCAACGGCCTCTAATGCACAATGCAGCGGTAGTGCTTTAGATTTCAACGGTTCAACCCATTATGTGAATGGTGGAACAAATCTTTCACTTAAAATGACGGGATCTTTTACACTAGAGGCCTGGGTGTATCCAACAGGTAATGGTGGTGTTTATGGATGTGGAAACGGCGGTGTGATAGTCAGCAGAGAAGGCGAATATGAACTGGCAAGATGGAATGATGGAACTGTCCGGTTTGCTGTAGCTAATAGCAGCCCGGGATGGGCCTGGGTTAACACAGGTTATGTTTTGCCCCTGAACGTATGGACACATCTGGCATTGGTTCATGTATTGAATGGATCTATAATTCTTTATGTAAATGGAAGTATTCATGTTCCCTCCACTGTTGCTACGGGAGTAGTAGGAGATGCACATCCTGTTGAAAATGAATTTAGGATAGGCGGAAGACAAAATTGTTCCCAAATTTTTACGGGAAAAATTGATGAAGTAAGGGTGTGGAATGATGCTCTTACTGGTGCAAATATTAATACATGGAAGAATAAACCGGTTTCTGGTTCTCATCCTAATTTTGCCAATTTAAAAGGGTATTGGCGTATGGATGAGGGCAGTGGTTCAACAATTGCTGACGCTTCAGGAAATGGAAATACAGGTAATTTAGTGAATGCACCAACTTGGGTTTCATCCAATCAAGCATTAGGGCCTGTAAGAAATACAAATACAGGATTTACTTACCAGACTATTCAGGAGGCTATAAATGATCCAATTACTTCAAGCGGACACACAATAACAGTTTGTCAAGGTACATATAATGAATCTGTGAACATTACCAAATCGGTTAATTTAAGAGGCGCCCAGGCAGGTAATTGTGCAGCTACAAGGTCAGGTGCTGAGTCAGTGATTAATTGTGCTGATGGTATTGGTGTGAATGCCAGCAATGTTACCATTAATGGATTTACTATTCAAAACCAAACTACTCAAAATGCGCCCGGAAATGGTGTGGCTGTTTATATGGCGCCTCCCAATACCGGTACTCAACTGTTGAATAATATCATCAGGAATAATATGGTGGGCAGCACGCTTACCAATGCAGGAGCAGCTCCTGCACAGGTTATGATACAGTGTAATTGGTTTGATGCAAATAATCAGCCCAGTGTGCCAGCAAATACTTTTGTAACTGGCTTTGGTATTTTAAGTAATCAATCCATAGGGGGTGGTATAATTTCAAATGTATTGATTGACGGAAATAAATTTACGGGTCATTTAAATCCTACCATTGACTTTTTGATTGCCACACCGGCAAATGCAATGACTGGACTTACTATTTCAAACAATGAATTTGACGGCAACCTGCGGGCATTCTCTTTCAGGAACGTTGTGAATTCCAGTTTTTCCAGTAACCTGGTTCAAAACTCTACTTTTACAACTTCAGGTGACGTTCGTCCTTTTGGAGGTGTTAATAACCTGATGGTCAATAATAACAGCTTTATTGGCGGTGCGGGTAATATACATGCAGTAAGAATTTCGAATGATGGCATTGGCGGTTCTCCTGCTAATAGCAATATTACTTTGCTTGAAAACAGTTTTGTAGGTTATTCTAGTACAAATACTGCTGTGGAGATTGTGTCTGGTTATACCGGGTCGCTTAGTGCTGAGTGTAATTGGTGGAATACAATATCCAATTCAGGAATTGGAGCACTAGTAACTGGTTCTGTTGATTATACTCCATGGTTGTTGAATGGAACAGATAACAGTCCGGCCATAGGCTTTCAGCCTGTAGCTAACAGCTGTGGTGGAGGCATTCCTAAACTAACCACATCAATAAACGGTGTGGTGGTTAATGCCAATAATGATGGCAATGACGACCTGGGTGCATTCAATGTTTGCAACGTTGCTAACAACATTTTGTTTGATGCTTTTACCGATCAAAATAACTTGTCAGATCCTAACCTCAGGGTGTACCAAACTTACACAGTAACAAATGTAACAGTACCATTCTGCAATAACTGTTCGGCTACCATGGGGGCTTTTGCCGGTCAAACTGGTACAGCAGCTTTAATTAACCCTGCAACATCGGGTACCCTGGTAATGAGGTTCAGGTCCTGGATTGATGCCAATACCAACGGCATTGTAGATGGCGGAGAATTTGCCAGCGACTGGATAATTTACACTGTTACAG
Source organism: Ferruginibacter sp. (assembly GCA_046596765.1). GTDB lineage: Bacteria > Bacteroidota > Bacteroidia > Chitinophagales > Chitinophagaceae > Ferruginibacter. Next base: position 5,690 of record JBKJLT010000416.1, read on the forward strand.
TTAATCCACAACCTATTAACAGCTGCCCCGGTAATATCACTCAGAGTACTGACCCCGAAGTATGTGAAGCAGTAATTAATTATACAGTAGGCGTTTCGACTTCACCCGCAGCTACTGTATCCTATTCATTCAGCGGGGCAACTACTAGCAGCGGAACTGGTACGGGAAGTGGTTCAACATTTAACAAGGGAACAACTAATGTGACTGTTATTTCTACTAATTCCTGCGGAAGTGCCACATGTAGCTTTACTGTAACGGTGAATGATAATGAGGATCCAACGATTACCTGTCCTGCAAATGTATCAGCAACAACAAATACCGGTTGTACAGCAACAGGTGTGAATCTTGGAACACCAACAACAGCAGATAATTGTACGGTAGCATCAGTAACAAATGATGCACCTGCTGCATTTCCGTTGGGTACTACCACAGTAACGTGGACAGTAACAGATGGCAGCGGTAACACGGCAACTTGCACACAAACTGTAACAGTTACTGATAATATCAATCCAACGATCACTTGTCCTGCAAATGTATCAGCAACAACAAATACAGCATGTACAGCAACAGGTGTGAATCTTGGTACACCAACAACTGCAGACAATTGTTCAGTAGCATCAGTAACAAATGATGCACCTGCTGCATTCCAGTTAGGTAATACCACAGTAACGTGGACAGTAACAGATGGCAGCGGTAACATGGCAACTTGCACACAAACTGTAACAGTTTCTGATAATATCAATCCAACGATCACTTGTCCTGCAAATGTATCAGCAACAACAAATACAGCATGTACAGCAACAGGTGTGAATCTTGGTACACCAACAACCGCAGATAACTGTTCAGTAGCATCTGTAACAAATAACCATCCGTCAACCACTTATCCGTTGGGTACTACAATAGTAACGTGGATAGTAACAGACGGCAGCGGTAACACTGCCACTTGCACACAAACTGTAACTGTAACAGATAATATCAATCCAACAATCACTTGTCCTGCACCAGTTGCAAAAACAACCAACAGCGGTTGTACAGCAACAGGCGTAGTTTTAGGAACTCCTGTTACAGCAGACAATTGCAGCATAGCATCTGTAACAAATAACCATCCGTCAACCACTTATCCATTGGGTACTACAATAGTAACGTGGACAGTAACAGACGGCAGCGGTAACACTGCCACTTGCACACAAACTGTAACTGTAACAGATAATATCAATCCAACAATCACGTGTCCTGCACCAGTTGCAAAAACAACCAATAGCGGTTGTACAGCCACAGGCGTAGTTTTAGGAACTCCTGTAACTGCAGACAATTGCAGCATAGCATCTGTAACAAATAACCATCCGTCAACCACTTATCTGTTGGGTACTACAATAGTAACGTGGACTGTCACAGACGGCAGCGGTAACACTGCAATGTGCACACAAACAGTAACCGTAACAGATAATGTCAATCCTACAATTACCTGCCCTGCAAACATTACCGTTAATCCGACTTCCCTTTCCGGAGCCGTAGTCACTTATACGGCACCAGTTGGGACTGATAATTGCTCAGCTACAACAGTTAGAACTAGTCCGGCAAATACTGCTAGTGGATCAACCTTCCCTATCGGAACAACCACTGTTTCATATAGGGTAACTGATGGTTCTGGTAATTCAGCAAGTTGCAGTTTTACAGTTACTGTAAGAGATCCTTATTGTGATAATAATCCTAATAATAAGAAAGTATATGTTTGTCACAATGGACATACAATCTGCATTAGTGTAAATGCACTCCCTGCTCATTTAGCTCATGGAGATCAGTTGGGGCAATGTTCATGGTATACAACAAGCAGAATGATAACTATGGATGAGGCTGAAAAAGAATTGCCGGCTGTGAAAGAAGATGCTTTCAAAGTTAATGTTTCACCCAATCCTTCCAATAGCGATTTCAAGATACAGGTTACAGGAGGCTCGGGCACTGAGCCAATCGTGATAAGGATTTTGAATGCAAATGGAGTATTACAATCAACTACAACAAATATTACCAAAAGTTCGGCAGTATCGGTAGGTAGCAGCTTGAGGGCAGGTACTTATTTTGCAGAAGTGATACAGGGAAAAAATCGCCTGGTGGTTAAGTTGATCAAGATGAATTAAGTTGATAAGGATTTAATCTTATGAGGAGGCTGTTTAATCACAGCCTCCTTTTTTGTTTGCCCGATTAATTTTTTAGTGCCTAATTTTAGAAAAACTTAAAAAAATAATCCCCATGTCAAAAACAAAAATTACAGTAAACAGCAACGGTTCAATAAAAGTAGAAGGCGATTTTGAGATTGTTGACAAAAACGGTGGCGTTTATAATCTGCAAGGCAGAGAAATTATCTCTATCTGCCGCTGTGGTCTTTCTCAAAATAAACCATTTTGCGATGGAAGCCACAAAGGCCATTTTGAACATGATGCTGTAGCATTTGATTTGCCACCAAAGAAAACGGTTTAATGCAGTTGCAGGCTTTTGCCCCACAGCATCCTGCGGAAAAGGGGAATATCAGTAACAGTACAATTCCTGAAATTTGGTTATTTACGCTCCAATACCCTGCGTGTAAAATCTTTTTTGCTGTATAAGACGTATATCTCAATACAAAATATTTACATGATGAAAAAGGTATGTTTTTCAATATTGGCAGTAATTCTGTCTACAGTGGCAATCTCCTGTGTTAATTCTAAATCTGAATCGAGAGAAGCGAAAGTAGCACCTGTTGCAGATACGGTTTCTCAGGACTTATCAAAATACAGCAGGGCATATTTCGCAAGCGGATGTTTTTGGTGTGTGGAAGCTGTATTTGAAAGTGTAAAAGGTGTTAAGGAAGTTGTATCCGGTTATTCGGGTGGTAAGGAAGCTAACCCTACTTACGAACAGGTTGGTGGTGGAAGTACAGGCCATGCAGAATCGATAGAAGTTTATTACGACCCTGCAGAAGTCAGTTATGTGACGTTGCTTAAGGTATATTTTGCGTCTCAAAATCCCACACAGGTTAATGGCCAGGGACCTGACCACGGCAGGCAATACCGTTCTATTATTTTTTACACAAATGCTGGAGAGAAAAAAGAAGCTGAAAATTATAAAAGTAAGTTGAATGCAACCAAAGAATACAATGCGCCCATTGCTGCCGAAATTGTTGCCTTTGAAAAATTCTGGAAAGCCGAAGGCTACCATCAGAATTATGTAGTGAATAATCCCAACGTTGGTTATGTGCAGTTTGAATCAATTCCCAGGATAAAAAGATTTCAAAGTAAATATCCGGATTTGATAAAGCCGGGGCATAAATTTTAATCTCAACCTTTTAATTAAAATTCCTATGTCATTTCATTTTATAACAATCGTTGCCACTTTTATTTTTTCAACTGCTTGTAGTAATAATTCCCAGCAACAAAAAAATGTAGATGAAAATCCCCGGCAACTGGCAATTGTGCAAAAACGGGAAGCTGCATTTTCTCACGATGTATTTAATAATCTTTTGAAGAAACATGTAACTGCATCCGGAGAAGTTAATTACAAAAGCATCAAGAAGGATGAGGCCACGTTGGATAATTATTTAAAGTTACTTGCTGCTAAAATACCAGACAAAACCTGGATTAAAGATGCCTCCCTGGCCTACTGGGTAAATACCTACAATGCATTTACCATTAAACTGATGTTAAAAAATTATCCCCTTAAAAGTATTACCGATTTAGACGGCGGCAAACCCTGGGATGTAGTGTGGATAGAACTTGCCGGCAAAAAATATTCGCTGAATAATATTGAGAACGATATCATAAGGCCACAGTATAAAGATCCACGAATTCATTTTGCACTGAATTGTGCAGCTAAATCCTGCCCGCCTTTGAACAATGCTTCCTTTACAGAAACTAATATAAATGGCTTGCTAGATAGCCGTGCGAAAATTTTTATCAACTCTTCTGCCAATGATATAAATGCTGCATCAATTAAAATATCTAAAATATTTGATTGGTATAAAGAAGATTTTGCAAACGTGATTACATTCCTGAACAAGTATAGTAATACCAAAATAAATTCCGGCGCAAAAATTGAGTATAAAAGTTA
>JBKJLT010000450.1:0-2814 GCA_046596765.1 Ferruginibacter sp.
CTTCTTCGTAACCTGCTTCTTCCTTGCTGGGTATGTGGGCACGTTTATCGCCTGTATGTTTTATGGATGCTACTTTTTTTGCCATGGTATTTTTTTGTTATCACTTTCCTGACATCAGAAAGCTGATGTTTATTTCAATTTTTTAAGATTCTTATTTCCAACTAAAGATTTCATTTGAGTAATAGCTATCTTATTCAATTGTATCAATCTTTCTGCTTGTATCAATCCCTGATGAATCAGCACAGCATTGATACTTTCAAGATTTGAAAGCACTACTAATTGCTCTAAAGTTGCCATATCCCTGATATTGCCTTCTGCATTGGGATTGCTATCCCGACATTGTTTAGCGGTAATTCCAAACAAGGCTACATTCAGCAAATCTGCTTCGTTGGCATAAACAAAACTTGTTTGGCTTTTACTTAATTCTTTGGGTATTAAGTTTTCTTTAATGGCATCGGTATGAATGTGGTAATTCACTTTCGCTAAAGTGCGCTGTAGGTTCCAGTCTAATTTGAGCCGGTCGTTTTCATCGGCTTTCAGGCGTTGAAATTCTTTGATGATATACAGTTTGAACTCAATTGAAATCCACGAAGCAAATTCGAAAGCAATGTCTTTATGTGCAAAGGTTCCGCCATATCGGCCTGATTTTGAAATTAGACCAATAGCATTAGTGGCTTCAATCCACTTTTTAGGGTTTAATGTAAAACTGTTTAGCCCTGCCTGTTTTCTAAACACATCGAATTCGATGTGTTTAAAATCAGGATTATACAATTGCTCCCAAAAGCCCAATAGTTCAATAGTATTTCTGTTTCGCAACCAGTTTTGTATGATTGTTTCTGTTCTTTCTAAATCTTTGAACCTTGCAATATCCGTAAGTGAAATATAGTCTGTTTCATCATTTTGGAAAATGGTTATTTCTGTACCTTTTACATTTATAGTTTTATTTTTTGCCATAGCTCTACTTTTAATTGTGGCGAATTAGCCATAGTTAAATTTTGTTTTTCTTTTTAAAGTGGTTAAATTTCACCACTTTACGTTTTAAATGCATCTGATCCGATGCGTTTAATTAACCCGGATTCGGGTTAATTAAAATAGTACCTGATGCTTTTAAAGATAAAGAATCCGCAACCTTTAAACCCCTCGAATTCGGGGGGGTTAGATATTCTGAATTTTTTCGATTAATTGATTTTTGATGTTTTTGATGTCATTCGCCACTTCAATAAAATGCCATTCGGGATATCCGTATTTCTCCTTTAAAGCATTTACGGCAGGTATCCAGCGGTTTTCTACAAACCATTTTTTCTCTGCCTTGTCCTTGCTCATTCCGCTTATTTCAATCATCAGGTTTTTTATAGTACCGTCTTTGCTTTTTACCCGTGCAATAAAATCGGTAAAGTATTGCCGGTCTTTTCCGTCTTTGGTATAAGGAATGGCAAAGCCTAAGAATTGATTTTTTACATACGATTTTACCGTATCAATTTCTTCTAAAGTCTTTGCACAAATGCCTTCCCAATCGCTATCCATCACCACATAATTTACATGGCTTTTTTGGGTTGGGTAAACATCCTTTACGGTGTTACCGTTTACATATCTGGTGCCGCTGAATGGGTTGTAGTAATTTAATTTTGGCCTGATAAATTCTACTGAATTAATGTGCGGATTTATTCCCATTCTGATATGATCAACCACTTTTTTAGTATCATCAAAGTAGATGAGCTTTTTATATTTCAAATCACTTTCGCCAAGCAATATGATTTTGCTTTCGTACCAATGTTTTACGATGGGCAATAGTTTATTAAAAAGTTGAAAATGCGGGTTTTGTTCTTGATCCGAGAAGTGAACTTTTATCAACTCTTTGGTTAGGAGAAAAAATATTTCCTGTTCTCTTTTTTCAAACACAGAGGATACTTCCATTTTTTCCTCTTTTGGCGAAAAGGCACTTGTAGAAGTAGTTGTTAATGGAAACTTTGAACAGACTAATTCATAATTTTCAACCTTAGAAAAATCGTGTTTGATTTCTCCTGCATAGTTTTCAATTCTATACCCTTCCACATTGGGGAAATCAATTTCCATTGCTGCTTGTCTGTCAGGAATAGCAGCAATATGCGTTAAGTCAACTGGTGGCGGTGGCGGCTCTGTTTTGCCGCCTTTAAACATTTTAAAGGGAACGCCAATGATGTGTGCATATTCCGGTGGAAATTTTTCGATGACAATTTTACGCTTGTCGTCTGTTGGGTTTCCGTCTTTATCGTAGCCTTGTAAAAAATAATTCATTCTGCGCAATGCCCTGCCAGCCACCTGCTCACAAAGCAATTGGCTGCCAAAGGCCCGTAATCCCATAATATGTGTAACCGTATTTGCATCCCAACCTTCGGTAAGCATCGAAACGGAAATTACACAACGAATGTGTGAGCCTAATTTTCCCTGCTGCCCAACTGTGTTTACAACTTCACGCAAAATTTCGGCATCCGAAATTTTATCGGTGCTTCCCTGCCCGTGTATCCGGGCATAGTCTTTTTTGAATTCCTCTATTTCAGAAAAAAATATTTTTTTGAAATCATCATTTATCTGCTCACCGTTTTCCAAAGCATCACTATCAATAAGCAATGTTGGTGGTCGCTTCAATGGTTTGTTGGTAGCAGCGTCGTAATTAGAAAATAAGTCTTTTGCACCTTTTACTGTTACAGTTTTTCCTTCGGCATCTTCGTACTCGTAACCTGCAATGTATTTGTACACTTCTTTTGAAACACTGGTATTGTTGCATACTGCAATAAATACAGGCGGCGCAGAAAAGATGTTTACTTTTTCTTCTTT
>JBKJLT010000042.1:0-3326 GCA_046596765.1 Ferruginibacter sp.
TTTATATGCAGGGTACAGTGCAGGAATTACGCGATGACCTGAATTTGCTTCAACTATATATTGCTGCCATGGCTAAATACAGCCTTGAAAATAAAACCGCTGCAGCAAACCCCATGACTGTAGAGATGAACGCAGCAAAAATGGTAATCGCTTACTCCGATGATGCTAAAAACAACTTTAAGCTTAAAAAAAAATATAGAAAAATCCTCGAAAAAACATAAGCAACAAAATAAACCCGCTACCGGGATTTGGAACGACATGAAAAAAGTATTAATTCTCTTTTATCTTTTTATTCTTGCAATATCTCCGCTTTCAGCACAGGAAGCACAAAGCAATTTTATTATAGAAGGTATTAAAATGTATGATAAAGGAGATTATGAAGGGGCACTTGAAATGTACAAGAAAGCACTCACATCAAATCCGGCATCTATTCAGGCTACATACGAAATCGCATCTACCTGCCTGCAACTGAAAGATTATACCAATGCCATCAAATACAGTGAAAAAGTGATTACTGCAAATAAGGATTTTGCAGACCAGGCCTATATTGTAAAAGGATCGGCGCTTGACTATTTACTAAAGCCAGTTGAAGCCGCAAATACGTACAGGAAGGCTATAAAAAGATATCCAAAAAACCAATTGCTGTACTATAACCTGGCACTTACGTCGTTTAATTTAAAGGGTTATAAAGAAGCTGATGAAGCACTGATGAAGTCATTAAAGTTAAATCCATCGCATGCCAACAGCCACTTTTTACTGGGGCTATCCATGATCACACAGGGAAAACGTGTGCAGGGCATTTTAGCTTTGTATAATTTTTTATTGCTTGAACCTAAAAGCAAAAAGTCGGCATCGGTACTGCAAACACTGGAGGATGAATGGAAAAACAGGACCGTAAAAGCAAAACCAACATCTAAAACCGCACAGGTAAAAAAAGAGGAAGATGAATTTTACACTGCCGGTTTAATGCTGGATGTGCTGGAGTCTTCTAAAAACAATGAACCCAATAAAAATAAACCAGCAGTGCTTTTATTTGCAGAAAACAGCAATACTTTTTTTACAATTCTTGGAGAATCAAAAAAAGACAAGAAAGGTTTTTGGTGGAATTTTTATGTAGATTATTTTTATATACTTGCCGCCAATCATCATACCGAAGCACTCTGTTATTATATTACACAATCAAGAGATGGTGCTTATGAGGAATGGCTGAAAGATAACCTGAAAAAAATGGAAGCTTTATCTGAATGGTACACCAAGTATCTGCATAAGTTTTAAGTAGTTAATTTTTTTCTCGACTACGCTCGAAAAATATACACAATCCTTCGACTTCGCTCAGGATTGCTCTCCGCTCAGGATTTCTCCTCCCAAATCATCGCCACATGCACAATGGTTTCGGCAGCTTTGGCCATGTCGTTAATGCCGATCCATTCTAATTTGCTGTGTATATTTTGCATACCGGTAAAAATATTAGGACAAGGCATACCTATATAACTAAAGCGGCTGCCATCGGTGCCGCCACGTATGCTTTCTTTCTTTACCGATAAACCTGCTCTTTGTATAGCTTCTTCGGCATAGGCTGCCACTTGCGGATGATTGTTCAGCACTTCCTTCATGTTGCGGTATTGTTCCTGCACAGCATACTCCATTGCTGCACCGGGGAAAGTAGCAACAACTGTTTCAGCAATTGCTTTTAAGCGGCTGTGATGTGCTGTCAAACCTTCGTTTGTAAAATCACGCACTATAAATTGTATGGTAGCTTTTTCAGAAATTCCGTTTACTGCTGTAGGATGCACAAAGCCCTGCATTTTTTCAGTTGTTTCGGGGCTCCATTCATTTTTTGGTAAAGCATCCAGCACAGCACCTGCAACTTTTAAAGCATTCACTAACTTACCTTTTGCATAACCGGGATGCGTTATAACCCCGCTGATAGTAATAGTTGCTCCATCAGCACTGAATGTTTCATCTTCCAGGCTTCCTGCCTCACCTCCATCCATGGTATATCCAAATTGTGCACCCAGCTTTTGCATATCCACTTTGGCGGTTCCCTTACCAACTTCTTCATCAGGCGTAAACAGAATTTTTATATCACCATGCTTTACTGCCGGATTCTGTATAAAAAACAAAGCAGCTTCCATAATGGCAGCTACACCACTTTTGTCATCGGCACCTAGCAAGGTTGTTCCGCTGGTAGTAATGATGCCGCTGTTGATATGATTTTTTAAATAGGGCGAATCGCTCATTCTTAAAACCTGGGTTGAGTCATCAGGCAAAACAATATCGGTACCATCATAATATCGATGCAGTATGGGTTTCACATTGGTGCCACTGCAATCAGGCGCAGTATCCACATGTGCACAAAAACATATTACAGGTATATTTTTTTTATCACTGTTAGATGGAATGGTTGCATACACATAGCCATATTCATCTGTAACAGCATCGGTAATTCCCATGCCTAACAATTCTCTGTGCAGGACTTTACTTAAATCTTTTTGCTTTTCAGTTGTAGGATGTGCTGTACTTGTGGGATCACTTTGTGTATCTATACGTACGTAACGCATGAATCTGTCTGCGATATTATCTGGGCTAATTTGTATCATGGCATAAAATTAATGGATAATTAGTTAATGGATAATGGATAATAAAAAAGCAGCCTGCTATCGCAAACTGCCCATTATCCATTAAAAAATTATCAATTATCCATTATTCAGCAATTTCCACTAGCTCAATATCAAATATCAGTTCCTGTCCTGCCAGAAAATGATTGGCATCAAAAATAATTACATCGTCCTTTACCTCAACCACAATTACCGGAACCGGTTGACCGGCCTGGTTGCTTAAAGTAAGCGGCATACCTGGTTCCAGCACCATATCATCAGGCACATTCTCTTTTGGAAACTCAATAATGGCTTCCTCACTTCTTTGACCATACCCATCTTCAGGCGCAATGTTTATTGTTTTCTTTTCGCCCAGACTCATGCCCGGCATAGCGTTATCAAAACCTTTTATCATCTGGCCTGCACCTACAGTAAACTCAAGCGGCTCGCCACGTTCTACAGAGGAATCGAATTGCTCGCCATTAACCAATTTACCAGTGTAATGTACTTTTACTACATCACCTTCTTTTACCTGTTTCATGTTTTTATTTTTATTTTGATTGAAAGCAGTCAATTGTTGAACTGCAATATTTTGTTGTAAAGTTACTACCGGTTTAATCTATAATTATAAGAAGAAAAAAGGCAGGTTCTGTTAAAACGGGGGCAAATTAATACATAATTGCCGCCGAATGAAAAGTTTTTGTGAAATTAGCAGGATGAAAAATTTAA
>JBKJLT010000086.1:0-4359 GCA_046596765.1 Ferruginibacter sp.
TTTTGGAAAAGTATCTAAAAAAGCTGAGCGATTTTTATACATAGTCGCTTCATACTTGAATACAGTATCTCCATAACCTGAGTAAAGCGAATCAACCACTTCCATACCTCTTGTTACATGACCAAAGGGAGGATAACCAATAACACCATTCACTTCTTTCGTATCAAGCTGTGTGTTATCCTTAAGGTTGATAAACAAAGCAAAGTCACGGCTTTCTTTACCATCCCTTGCAAAAGCTATAGTGCCTCTTTTATTACTTAAGATAACCTTTTCATCAGGCACTTTAAAGGTCTCCCATTTGTGCAGAACGGCAGTATCTGAAATTCCAAATTGCGCAACCCAGTTTGCCCGTACTCTATAAAACAGGGTATTATCATAAAGCCTGTGTTTTAATAATTGATAAAACCTGTCCACAGCCAGCGGTGAATACTCCCTGGTTATTTGCAGATCAAAAGAACCTTTTGATGTTTCAAATCTTGCTTTAAAAGTTTCGGGTGATCTTTCAGTTGCCCAGCTTGATTTGAATGCAGGTTTTGAACATCCCGTAATTACAATAAAGAGCAGAATCAGTTTTTTCATAAACAGTTTATTAGTTTTTATCCTTCCAATGTTGCAATCGTTTTCTTAGCTGCCGCCAATCTTATTTTTTATTTTTCTCTACCATTATTTTTGTTATCCATTTTTCTAAAATGCAGTATAAAGTAACTAATGATGCCGTAAATACCATTGCCTTTTATTATATGGAAGAGCCGTAGGCTCGAAACATTTTGTAACAACGGATTTTAATCCGTTGGGAAAATGGCAGCTTCTGCATCAGAGAGCCGTAGGCTCGGCTCATGTTACATAAGCTCCTTAAAAATATATTTTTCATCGTAGTCAATTTTAAACTTCTTTAAAAATTCAAGATACTCATCCCTGAAAGTTTGTTTTTTATGATGTGCTTCCTGGTTCTGAATGTATTTATATACTTTGTCTACCTGAGATTTTCCATAAGAAAAAACACCATACCCCTGCCCGACTTCGTCATTCAGGCGGGCTTCCAGCCATTCAAACCTGCCGGGAGTTAATGTATGATCATTGATGTATTTTGAAGATTTTGCTTTCACTGTTTTCATTAATTCTGAAACTGAAACCACCGGCTTTAATCCAATCAAACAATGCACATGGTCTTCTACACCATTTACAATAATTGTTTTGCAATTAGCTTCATTTATTAAATTACCAATCACAGCATATAGTTGGCTGCTCCATGCTTTATCAATTACAGCCTTACGGTATTTTACTGCAAATACCGTTTGCAGATAGATTTGGTGGTATGTGTTTGCCATATACTTATATTTTTTCCATTACTTGTTTTTATATGGGTCCAGCCTCCGGCTCTTATTGTTAACTTTTCAGCTTTATCAACGGGTTAAAACCCGTTGTTACAATATGGTTCGAGGCTACGCCTCTATTCCTTTACAAAGTATTGTTTTCTCCTTCCAATTGCTCAATAGTTTTCTTCGCCGCCGCCAATCTTATCTTCTTATTTTTCTCAACCATTATTTTTGTTATCCATTTCTCCAGTTTATGGTGTAGAGGAATAAGCAATGCACCAATTGCAATTAATACCGCCAGCATTAAAAAATGAGAATCGTTTGTTACACGGGATAGATAAGGGTGAATAAAAAGATTGATGAACTCAAATACAGCCAGCAGACCAAGGATACCAAAGAACTCGATGAATTTTGCTTTTACAATAATGCTGCGGCTGAGAAGAAGAAATAATATTACAAATGTGATAAGAGCTATAACAATGATCGCATCCTGAAGATCATGACTTCTTTCTTCTTTCCGCTTTATTTCTGCTGCAGCAATCTCCGCTTGCCTGAGTTTTTCATCAAAGGCAAGACTCTGAAATTGTTTTTGTTTTTGCTGACTGAATAAAGAATCATTAGCATCTTTGGAAATATCCTGGTAAGCAAATGCACTGTCAGCATTATACTTCCTGTAAAAAAAAGATAAAAACCTGGCGGCATCACGAACTTGCTTTGTAAACCCTCTTTCTTTAGCAATTACTAAAGACTGTTTTGCATAAAAAAATACGGAATCTTTCTGCTGTATTTTTTCAAACAATTTTGCCATACCCAGGTAATCACCGGAAATGTCTATAAAATTTCCAGCCTTTGTAGAATAAGGAATCCCTCGTCTATAATTATCTAAAGCAAGTATATTTTGTTCGGTCGCAGAATTGATTTCTCCCATCGAATTTAATGCACCTCCAATTTGTCTTGAATAATTTATCTGGTAAGCCAGGTTGTAGCCTTGCTGTGCGTATAACATTGCGGAATCAAAAATTTTTAAACGACGGTAAATACCCCCAATATTTACGAGACTAACAGAAAGACCAAGTTTATTGTTTATCTGTTCTGCTATGGTTTTAGCTTCAAAATAGTAACGTAATGCCTGCTGATAATCACCTTGTTCTGTGTGTATCGTTCCTATATTATTCAAGTTTCTATGCTTACCGTCAAGGTTATTAATCTTTTCATTTATCTGTAAAGCCTGCAGCCAGACTTCCATTGCTTTTGGATAATTACCAAATGTATTATAAGCATTTCCAATCCTGTTCAAGCTCACCGCTTCTCCTTTTACAAAACCAATCTTGCGGGAAAGTTCTAAAGCCTGCAAAGCTAATATCATGGTTGTATCTGGCTTTGATTCAATATACAGATAACTAAGATTAGCAAGAGTTAATACACGCCCTGTATCTGTTTTTTCATTTTGTAAAGCATGCTTTAAACTGTCAATGTCATGAGTTTGCGCATAAGTATTTGTAATGCCAGGGATAACAAATAACAGCAGTAATATTTTTTTCATAAAGAGTTAATTAGTTTGTTCTCCTTCCAGTGTAGCAATCGTTTTCTTTGCAGCCGCCAGCCTAATCTTTTTATTCTTCTCCACCAATTGGTGTGTTATCCAATTTTCCATCCAGTGATGCACAGGAACCAACATAGAAGCGATACCCACCATCACCAGCAACATTAGTAATGGTGAATCATTAGTTGCATGAGAGAGATAAGGATGAATATAAAGGTTGATGAATTCAAACACCATGAGCAAAGCAACTACTCCAAAAAATCTGATGAGTTTTTGATTGGCAACAATTGAATGACTTAGCAAAAGAAAAAGAATTACAAATGTTATTAATCCCAATGCAATGGCTGCGTATTGAAGATTTCGTTTTCTTTCTTCCTCTACTTTTAATTCTGTTGCGGTAATTTCATTTTGACGAAGTTTTTCATCAAAGGCAAGGCTCTGAAATTGCTTTTGTTTTTGCTGACTGAATAAAGAATCGTTGGCAGCTCTGGAAATGTCCACGAAGAATAATGCACTATCAGGCATATGCCTGTTTCTGTAAAATGCTGTTAGGAATCTTGCGGCATCCCTAAGCTGCAAGGTGAATCCTTTTTCTCTGGCTATTATCAAAGACTGCTTTGAATAAAAAAGTGCTGAATCATTTTGATGGGTTTTTTCAAAGACTTTAGCAAGTCCACAATAAGTCTGACTTAAACTGAGATCATTTCTTACACTTTTTAATAACGGAACACCAAGCTGGAAATATTCCAGAGCCAGCTTGTTTTCTCCTGTCCCGGAATGAATCTCTCCAAGAATACGTAATGAGTTACCTATTATTCTTACATAATTAATTTGCTTAGAAATATTTAACGCCTGTTGTGTATATAATATGGCTGAATCAAAAACTTTCAAGTTATTATAAGCTTCCCCTATATTCGAAAGCAGTATAGAAATTGATTTTTTGTCATTTCTTATTTCAGCAAGGGGCTTGGCTTTAAAATAATAATCTAATGCTTTTTGGTAATCTCCCTGAGCAAAATATATTAAACCAATGTTATTAAAGTTTTTATGTTGTCCTTCAATGTTATTGATTTTTTCATTGATCTTCAGAGCCTGGAAATAAATTTCTATTGCTTTCGTATAATTTCCCAAAACATTATAAACAGTGCCTATTCTGTTCAAACTAAATGCTTCGCCTTTTTTGAAACCTATTCGCTGTGAAAGAGTTAAACCATCTAAAGACACTTGCATTGTTGTATCGGGATTTGATTCCAGATATGCAAGTCCAAGATCAGCGAGCAACAATACCCGACCCGTATCAGTTTTTTCATTTTGCAATGCTTGTTTTAAACTGTCAATTTCTTGCGTTTGAGCTTGAATATTCGTAATGCTAAGGATAGCAAAGAGCAGCAGTAATATTTTTTTCATAAAGATTTAATTAGTTTGTTCACCTTCCAATGATGCAATCGTTTTCTTCGCCGCCTCTAATCTTATCTTTTTATTCTTCTCCACCATAATTTT
>JBKJLT010000166.1:0-5341 GCA_046596765.1 Ferruginibacter sp.
TCCTGAACAATTTTGCCGGAGCCTATATCTACCTGGCGGATGTTCATCCACATAAAATCACGATTTCCGTCGCCGGTTATTGCAAAGGTTTTGTTTGCATCCTGTGCCGAAGCACTAAGCGTTGCTGCAATAAAAGTTGTTGAAAGTAAAAATTTAATGTTCATAAGAGGAGTTTTAATTTAGTTAATTGATACGTAAATTAGTTAAATTCCATAAATCATCCAAGGATTTTTTTATGAATGGTTATTTTCTAATGATTTCTTAACGCTACCCGATTCCAGTAACAACGTCTTGGCAGCTTCATAATCATCGGTTGGCATCTTTTGCATCAGCATCTTTACCCCTCTTTCAATAAGCTTATCGTTAGTAAGCTGCATATTCACCATTTTATTATCTTCTACCCTTCCCAACTGTATCATTACCGATGTTGATATCATATTCAAAATCAGCTTCTGCGCTGTGCCGCTTTTCATACGTGTACTGCCGGTAACAAATTCGGGACCAACAACCGCTTCAATCGGGTAATCTGCTGCTTTGTTTATGGGCGCATTTGGATTACAGGAAATACTACCTGTTATAATATTATGCTCCCGGCATTTATTGAGGGCCTCAATTACATACGGCGTAGTGCCGCTGGCTGCAATGCCAATTACTACATCCTTTTCATTTATATTATGCTGCTGCAGATCAAGCCAGCCCTGCTCCAGGTCATCTTCAGCAAATTCAACCGCCTCTGTAATAGCTTTGCTGCCACCTGCAATAACAGCAATTACCAATCCGTATGGCACTCCATAAGTAGGCGGACATTCACTTGCATCTACAACAGCCAGGCGGCCACTTGTTCCTGCACCTATATAAAACAGCCGCCCGCCTGCAAGCATTTTATCTGTTATCACCTGTACCAACTGCTCAATTTGTGGAATAGCTTTTTCAGTGGCCGCAGCAACTGTCTTGTCTTCATTATTTATATTAGTTAACAACTCTTTTACAGGCATTTGCTCTAAATGCCGGTAATTTGATTCGGATTCTGTTACACTACTAAATGACATAAGTTTATTGATGAAATTTTACCAATCCATCCATTGGTTTCTTAATTACTTTCCCAATCTGCAGTTCAAATGATCTGCACATTTCTTTTAAAACATCCCTGAAGCCAAAGGCAACACCGCCCGTAAAATTAATGGGCATTGTCCAGCTTTCGCGGTATTTGTAAACATGGTTAAAAAAGAAATCATTGAAACTATCTTCAATAATATTCTCAATCATATAATGCCCCCGGTTTTCAACCAAAAAAGCGGTAAATGCAGCCAGGTAGCGGTTTGGCAAGGGTTTTTTATAAACAGCACTTAATATTTCGTCGCTGTTGGTATTATATTTTGCATTAAAGCGGTCCATCAAATCTTCATCAAAGGTTTTATAAAGAAAATATTGAACTACTTTTCTGCCCAAATAGGCACCACTACCCTCGTCGCCCAGCACATAACCCAGGCCCGGGCTGTTTTTCACAATCTTTTTACCATTATAATAGCAGGAATTTGAGCCGGTACCCAGTATACAGGCAATGCCTTTTTCATGTCCGCAAAGGGCTTTGGCAGCTCCCATCAGGTCGTGATCTACATAAATTTTTGCATCGTTAAATACTTTTTGCACTGCCTTCTTCACCAATTTAACATTATCGGCATTGCTGCAGCCGGTTCCATAAAAGTAAATTTCATCAGGCTCAATACTTTTTAATTTATATTTAAGTTCTTCATTTATGATATATTCTATTTGTTCTGCGGAGAGAAAATAGGGACTTAAACCTTGCGTGTAAAAGGTTTTGTTTGATTTCCCATTCATTAAACACCATTCTGTTTTTGTAGAACCGCTATCTGCTATCAGTTTAATTGCCATTATTTTATTTTGATATTAGGTTTGAAGTTAGTGCATTTTTGATATTGAAGCCTAAAATGGAATTTGTATTCAGTAATTAGTAATCAGGTTCTACAGAAAAAGAGTACACGTGAATTCAGAGCGTATAAACCCAATTCCCAATTCCAAATCACTAACTCCCTATCTTCGCAAAATGAAAAATAAAAAGATACAGGTTTGGTTACCATTGTTGTTTAGTATCACCATGATCCTGGGTATGTTTTTCGGTTATAAAATGAGGGATAATATGCCTGGCAAGAGTTTCTTTTTTGCAGAAAAACGTCGGCCCGTACAGGAAATTATGGACCTGATAAAAAACCGCTATGTAGATGATATACAGATTGAAAGCCTTGCTGATACAGCCATTCAGGCTATGTTAAGTAAACTGGATCCCCATTCTGTTTATATACCTGCGCAGGAACTGCAACAGGTAAATGAAGACCTGGCTGGCAAGTTTTTTGGAATAGGTATAGAGTTCAATATTTTTAATGATACCCTCAACGTAATAAATGTTTTAAAGAGTGGCCCTGGTTATAAATCAGGTTTACTTACCGGCGATAAATTTCTTAAAATAGGCGACAGCCTGGTAGCCGGTAATAAAACCGGTGCAGATGAGTTTAGAAAAATGCTACGTGGCGACAGGGGTACTAAAGTTACCATCACCTATTTAAGAAACAACGATAAAAAACAAACCACCATAACCCGTGATGCCATTCCCCTGAGTAGTGTTGATGCCAGTTATATGCTCACAAAAGAAACGGGGTTTATTAAACTTAATAAATTTTCGTCGGTAACCTATCGTGAGTTTATGGAAGCACTGGAAGTATTAAAAAAGGCTGGCTTGCAAAAGCTGATACTAGATTTAAGAGGTAATGGCGGCGGTATTTTAGATCAGGCCGTGGAAATAGCAGACGAGTTTTTAGAAGGAGATAAACTGATAACTTATACCGAAGGAAAACACGTGGATAAGCAGGAATACCGCTGCCGGCGTGCCGGGATGTTTGAAAAAGGCAAGTTGATTATTTTGGCTGATGAAGGTACTGCCAGTGCCAGCGAGATTTTAATTGGTGCTCTTCAGGACTGGGACCGGGCAACTATTATTGGCAGGCGCACATTTGGTAAAGGCCTGGTGCAGGAACAATTTGACCTGAGTGATAAAAGTGCATTAAGATTAACCATTGCCAGGTATTACACACCCGTTGGCAGAAGCATTCAAAGGCCTTATGATAATGGTGGAAAAGCATATTATGATGAAATAATCAGACGCTATCACGATGGAGAGACACCATTTACTGATTCTGTAAAAATTGACACAGGAAAAATATATAAAACACATGCCGGTAAAGCAGTGTATGGCAAAGGTGGAATTACGCCTGATTACTTTATAGCTATTGATACCAGTGGTTACAGTAAAAGTCCTTCCTCAATTTATAACAAGGGTACAATAAGCAGCTTTGCATATAATTTTTATCTGCAAAATCAGCGTTCACTGAAATCTTTTAAAACACCCAATGATTTTATTAACGGTTTTACCTTAACTGAAGAACACTGGAAACAATTTTTAACTGCTGCCTCAAAGGACTCGGTAAATATTACTACTATTTCAACAAAGGACAAAGCTGACCTTTCCAATCAGGTCAGGTCATCCATTGCCCGGCTAATTTGGCGCAGCGAGGGTTTTTTTGAAGTTATAAATACGACTGACGCAGGTATAAAAAAGGCATTGGAGGTAATTGAAACAAAATAAATAATAAGCCGCATTCTGTTTCGATACAACAAATAATCGTTATTTTACTGCTTGTGGTTAACTTAAACATCCAATTCACATTATATAAGCCATTGTAAATAACCTCTGTGTAACCCGATTCACAGATAAAAAAATTAATAATTAATTTTAAAAATAGAAATAACTGCTTACTTTTGATGCTAAATACCAAATAGCCAATTTAAAAACAATATAATTGGCAGGCTGTTTAACCTAATTTATAAGTTCTATTAAATACCATTAAAAAACTAGATTATGAAATTTTTTAAATTCTACGTTATTGCACCTGTATTATTAGTAGCCTTTAGTGCCAAGGCTCAAAAATCAACCAAAAAGATGGATGGGGCTGACTCAAAATTCAGTATTTCGGCTGGCGCAGGCACATCCAATTATACTGGTGACCTGATAAATAAAAAAGTCAATGTTTTTTCACAAACAAGTTTTTCATTTAGTGTCGGATTACAATACGCTATAACCCCCAACCTTGCTGCAAGATTAGATGTAGGAATGCAAAAATTACAGGGATCAGATAGGAAAACGGGCGGTGCTCATCCAAATCTAAGAGGTCTCAATTTTAAATCTAATAATTTTGATGTTGCAATAGCGGCAGAGTATACAATACTTAATTTAGATAAATTCCCGATCAGCCCATACGTATCTGCTGGCGTTGGATTTGTAATGTTTAATCCATATACAAATACAGGAGGCGCATATGGTGTAAGACAGCATCTGCAAGAGCTGGGTACCGAAGGTCAGGGACTTCCTGGCTATGGTGAAAAGTACAGCCTTTCTGCCCTTGAATTTCCTTTAGGTGTTGGTTTGAAATACCCTATAAATAAACAGGTTTCGTTGTCATTAGAGTATAATTACCGTATTACAAGAACTGATTATTTGGATGATGTAAGTACCAGGTATCCCGTAAAAGCATCACTGGATGCCAGAGACCCACAAACAGCTAGTTATACATATAAGGGTTCAACTGGACCTTATATCAACAATGCCGTACGTGGCAATCCCGATAACAACGATGGTTTCTCTACAACACAGTTGAAACTTACATTTAAACTATAGAATTCTAAAGATTTATTTGAATATAATAACCCGAATTTTTAACTAAGCTTCCTTTAAAACGGAAGCTTAGTTATTTTAGGTAGTCGATATTCTGCCTTAGTTTTAGTTCGCATTGGTCAAAATTGCTGCAACATTAGTGTTACTCAGCAATTTTAATTAACCCCATCTTATCCCGGAACATTTATTGCACTAAAAGCTGCCCAGGCAAAATTCTTTCAAACCATCAGAAGCATGAATAGGCTTTTAGCGGACTGACAATATTAAGAATCTTACTTAAAATAATAATTTTAAAATACCCCATTTACGCTTTATATTAGCTTTACTTTATTAACTAATAACTGTTTTTTATGAAGAAGACTGGCTTATTCATTTTTTCATTATCAATGCTAATTGTATGTCATTCCATTGCTCAGCAATTGCCGCCAAAGGGTATCCCATCGGTTTCTAAACCTACCGAAAAACAAACAAAGCAAAAACCGGCAAAAACTAATAAACCATCTAAGCTAAGTATTACAGCCGGATTGGGCGCTGCCAGTTATGTTGGTGATCTTGTAAAAAACAGCACAGCTTTCAGCCAATTGAGTTATGCATCCA
>JBKJLT010000141.1:0-6393 GCA_046596765.1 Ferruginibacter sp.
TAATAAAATCGGAGCCTTATATAAACTGTTAGTTTAAATTTGTAGTGAGCGAAGTAGAACTATGCTTTTTCTTCAGTTGCTGTATCAGTAGTGAGCGGAGCCGAACTATCTTCAGCAGCAGCTTCAGTTGCAATTTCTGTGTCTGCTTTCTTTTTAGCTCCACCGGCACGACGTGTTTTTTTAGCTGGTTCAGCAGCCGCAGAAATACCTTTACCGTAGATCTCGTTAAAGTCAACCAATTCAATCATGGCTATTTCGGCGTTATCACCGGTTCTTGCACCTAGCTTAATGATACGTGTGTATCCACCGGGCCTTGCAGCAACCTTTGGAGCAACTACAGTAAATAATTCTTTAACTGCAGCTTTATCGTTCAGGTAGCTAAACACAATACGGTGATTGTGCATGATAGCTTCTTTACTTGCTGTATTTTTTGTTTTGGTAATTAATGGCTCAATGTAAACACGTAAAGTTTTTGCTTTAGCCAGGGTTGTTGTAATCCTTTTGTAAGTGATTAACTGGCAGCCTAAGTTCATTAACAGGGCTTTTCTGTGAGAAGCCGTTCTACTTAAATGATTTCCTTTTTTTCCGTGACGCATGACATTTGTTTTATTTCTCGTCCGCCTATATCCTGAGCGAAGTTGAAGGGTTAAATTCGCTTACACCGTGTCAGGAATTGTAAGCTACTTATGAAAAATATGCAAAAAGGCAAATGTGCCAATAAGCAAATAGAACTATTTTTGATTTAGTATTTGCAAATTTGCACATTGGCTAATTTGCAAATTGTTTTACTCATCATCTAATTTCAACTTGCTCAAATCCATTCCAAAGCTCAAACCTCTTTCATGTAAAACCTGTTCAATTTCACTTAAAGATTTCTGGCCAAAGTTTCTGAATTTCATCAGGTCTTCCTGCTCGTATTGTACCAATTCGCTTAAAGAATTGATCTTGGCAGCTTTTAAGCAATTGAATGCACGTACAGACAGATCCAGGTCTTCCAATGGAGTCTTCAACACTTTACGTAACTGTAAAGTCTGTTCGTCAACCAGGTCTTCTTTCTTATCTTCTTTGGTATCAAAAGTAATATTCTCGTCAGTGATGATCATCAGGTGCTGTATTAAGATACGGCTAGCCTGCTTCACAGCATCTTCCGGGTGAATAGTACCATCGGTAACCACTTCCATGATTAGTTTTTCAAAATCGGTACGTTGCTCCACACGTGTATTTTCAATAGAATACTTTACATTCTTAATAGGAGTATAAATAGCATCTACGGCAATATATCCAAAGTGCGAGTTCTTTTCTTTGTTCTCTTCTGCAGGCACATAACCACGGCCCTTACCAATGGTGATCTCAATATCTAATTTAGCACTGCTATCCATGGTGCAGATAAGCAATTCAGGATTCATGATCTCAAATGTAGGAGAAGCTTCACCGATCATACCGGCAGTAAACTCAGTTTTGTTCTTGATAGAAAGTGTTACTTTTTCCACGTTTACTTCATGCTCAACTTTCTTTTTAATACGAACCTGCTTCAGGTTCAATATTATTTCGGTAACGTCTTCGGTAATGCCTTTCAGCGTTGCAAACTCATGGTCGGCACCGGCAATGTTGATACCGATGATGGCATAACCCTCCAAAGAATTCAGTAACACCCTGCGAAGTGAGTTACCGATAGTTACACCATAACCTGGTTCAAGCGGACGGAATTCGAAGATGGCTTCAAACTCGGTTGCTTTCTGAAGAACGATTTTATCTGGCTTAACAAAATTTAAAATGCCCATTTTATTTTTGTTGTTTTATTGTTTAAAATTTTTTTGTACCAAACCGAAGTTATTTTGTTCAGCTTCATTGGCGAACTTGTTCTGTTATTCATTCTTTTTAGTAAAAAGAATGAATAATCACTCTTTTACATCATCACTTTATTCATCTTTAATTGCGTTTTGCAAATCTTCGCAAAGTTCTCCTCCATTTCCCTCCCCGTCGGGGGAGGATAGGTGGGGCCTTACTTAGAATACAATTCCACGATCAATTGCTCCTTAATATTTTCAGGAACACTTTCTCTTTCAGGATAAGTAATAAAAGTACCTTGTGATGCAGTTTCGCTCCACTCTAACCAGCTAAACTTGGCATTTTTGCCGCGTAAATTACCAGTGATAGATGCGTTTGCAGCACTTTTATTCTTTAAACCAATAACATCTCCTGCTACACAACTGTAAGAAGGTATGTTAAGTACTTCACCATTAACAGTGATGTGCTTATGAGATACCAACTGGCGTGCAGCCTGACGGCTTGGTGCAATACCCAGACGGAAAACAGTATTATCCAAACGGGCTTCTAATAATTTAATCAAATTTTCACCGGTAACACCTTTACGGCGTGCAGCTTCATCAAATGTTTTGCGAAATTGTTTTTCAAGCAAACCATACGTGTACTTTGCTTTTTGCTTTTCTCTTAATTGCAAAGCATACTCACCTAAAGTTTTACGCTTGCGGTTAGCACCATGCATACCCGGCGGGTTGCTGTTCTTGGTTAACCATTTTCCATTACCTGTAATGGGTTCTCCAAATATCCTGGAGATTTTTGTTTTGGGGCCTGTGTAACGTGCCATAATTGCTATAGTGGTCTTTTAGTGACGATGCATCATTATAAAGACCTTTTAAAATGAATAATGCACCCTTTTTATAAATGTTAGCAGTTGCCAATCAGCAGTTTGCAAACTGCCAACTGATATTTGCCAACTGTTTTAAACTCTTCTTTTCTTTGGAGGACGACAGCCATTGTGTGGTAACGGTGTAACGTCTTTGATCATATTGATCTCGATGCCATTTTGAGATAAAGAACGGATAGCACCTTCACGGCCGCTTCCTGGTCCTTTTACAAATACATCAACTCTTTTTAAACCTGCATCCAAAGCGGTTTTAGCTGCATCTGCTGCGGCCATCTGAGCTGCGTAAGGTGTGTTCTTTTTAGAACCCCTGAAACCCATTTTACCAGCACTGCTCCAGCTGATTACCTGACCCTGCTTGTTGGTTAAACTGATAATGATGTTGTTGAAACTTGCAGTAATGTGTGCATCTCCGTAACTGTCAACTTTTACTACTCTTTTTTTAGCGGCTGCTTTTGCGCCTTGTGCTTTTGCCATAATTAAATCTAAATAGGTAATCTTTTAAAAAATGTATCAAGCCTAAGGCTTGACTGAACCAATCCTCCTGCCGACTTCGGGGCTATCTGGTATTGCTTCAAATTATTGAAGTCTTATTAAATCAAACGGCCAATCTGCACATTTGCATATTGGCACATTTGCTTATTACTTAGTTACTTTTTTCTTACCTGCAACTGTCTTACGCTTTCCTTTACGTTGACGGCTGTTGGTACGTGTACGCTGGCCACGAACCGGTAAACCTTTACGGTGACGTAAGCCACGGTAGCATGCAATATCCAGCAAACGCTTGATGTTCATCTGGGTTTCGCTACGTAAAGCACCTTCGGTTTTAAACTCGTTATTAATTACGTTACGGATGGCAGTTTGCTCATCATCGTTCCATTGATTCACTTTTTTATTATGATCAATGCTACCAGCCTTGTCTAATATATAACGGGCAGTAGAAAGGCCAATTCCGTAAATGTAAGTAAGGCCAATTTCGCCTCTTTTGTTTTTTGGTAAATCTATACCGGCAATACGAGCCATAATTTAGTTTATTGTTTGTTGTTTATAGTTTGTTGTTACAAGGCATTGGTCATTAGTTATTGGTCATTTAAAATGACTTAATGACAAATGACCATTCTATCCCTGCTTTTGCTTAAAGCGTGGATTTTTCTTGTTTATCACATACAGCCTGCCTTTTCTTCTTACAATTTTGCAATCTGCACTGCGCTTTTTTATTGAAGCTCTAACCTTCATGATTCTTGTTTTTTTTTATATTACTGAATAATTCTTTTTTTTTATTTGTACCTGAAAATGATTCTGCCTCTTGTCAAATCATACGGACTCATTTCAACACCAACTTTATCGCCAGGTAAAATGCGGATATAGTGCATCCTCATTTTTCCCGAAATTGTAGCTAAAATCTCATGATCATTCTCTAATTTAACCTTAAACATAGCATTGCTCAACGCTTCAATTATTACTCCATCTTGTTTAATAAGTGCCTGTTTAGCCATAATTTTTGGAGCGCAAAGATAGGAGTTATTATTTAATTAACAGCAAAAAACAGATTGAATTACCAACAATTCATGGGGTTTTCCACAAAAAAAGGTATAAAATGATCATTTTTTACTGGAGAGGAACGCAAAATCCGGGAGATTGCAACAAAAGTTGCTCAAGCCATTAAAAAAAAGAAATGACTTTTTATAGAATTTACGGCAATTAATAGTAAGGCCCTCAGCAAAAAATGCAGAGGGCCTTTTATTTTCGCTTAATCTATGTTAATCAAATGATCCATCATTCAAATGCACTTTGGTCATTTCGTAAAAATGATTTTGAAGCTGGTGTACGTGTATGGGTTGCATAATTTTCCGGTGTTCATCGCGATACCAAATCTCAAATTTAGAAAAATCATCCTTTGCTGGTATCATAATCCTGAATGCACCTTTCATGTATTTAACCATTCCGTCTTCATTTTCCTGCTTATGAAATTTCAATTTAGTTAATTGACCATCATCCAGCGGTATAGCACTCAATTGGCTGGTTTCGTACCAAAAATCCTGGGCACCGGTGTTAACACAAACCTGTTTTTCGTTACCATTGAGGTTTGTTACTTCACCTTGCTTTTTATCGCCATCGTTATCAGCAATTAAATAATCACCTGTTTTAATTTCATTGAATTGTATCATATAGTTTTGTGTTTTATGTAAGGCAATATAATATTTTTTGGCAAAGAGAACAAAAGAGATAAGGAGTAAAAATTTTTTTGTAGTTAACAGGACATTGAAGAAAAGAAGCCAGGAAGAAATGCAGCGTGTAAAACTCTTTCCCTCCTTTGCTCCTTTAACTCTTAGCTCTCTACTCCGCCCAACTCATAACATAGCCTTCATTTTCAATTTCCAAAGCCTCAACCGTTAATTGTAAAGGATGAAAAGTATCTACCATCACTGCCAGTTCGTTGGTTTCTTTTGCTCCAATACTTTTTTTAACCGCCCCCGGATGCGGCCCGTGAGGAATTCCTGCAGGATGCAATGTTATCATGCCACGGGTAACATGTTTGCGGCTCATAAAATCGCCATCAACATAATAAAGCAGTTCATCACTGTCAATATTACTGTGGTTGTATGGTGCAGGGATTGCCTGCGGATGATAATCAAACAATCGTGGGCAAAAAGAGCATACCACAAAATTATTTGCTTCAAAAGTCTGGTGTACAGGCGGTGGCTGATGCACCCTGCCGGTGATAGGTTCAAAATCATGAATGGAAAAAGCAAACGGATAACAGCATCCATCCCAGCCAACTACATCAAAAGGATGATGAGCATAATGCAGGCCGTATAAAATACCTTTTTTTTTGGTTTTAATTAAAAAATCACCAGCTACATCAATTGTTTGTAAATCTTTAGGTTGGCGGATATCCCGTTCGCAAAAAGGTGAATGCTCCATCAACTGGCCCAGTTTGCTCACATATTTTTTTGGATATCGTATCGGGCTGAAAGATTCTACAATAAACAAACGGTTATTTTCTGTTGCAAATGTTATCTGGTAAATAGAACCCCGGGGAATTACCAGGTAATCGCCATAACCAAATTCAAGATTGCCATACTGCGTTTTTAAAACACCGTTGCCTTCGTGTATAAAAATCATTTCATCGGCATCGGCATTTTTATAAAAATAATCCGTCATGCTTTGTTGAGGAGCAGCTAATACAATATGACAATCATTATTGACCAAAACCGGTTTCCTGCTTTGCAGGTAATCTTTTTCGGGCTTGATATTAAAGCCTTCAAAACTGCGGTGCTTGAGCATTTTTTCCTCCGCAATACTGGGTTGCACATTTACCGGTTCATCAGTTTTAATAATTTCTGTAGGCGGGTGGCAGTGATACAGAATTGAATAATCGTTGCTGAAACCTTCGGTTGAAAAAAGTTGTTCGGAATATAATTCTCCATCGGGTTTGCGAAATTGCGTATGCCGCTTATGGGGAATGCTTCCTGAAGTATGATAATGAGCCATGATTAATGGATAATTGATTAATGAATAATTGATAATGTTTTGGGAATATTACAATTATCTATTGACATATAAATCCAGTGATGCTAAGAGGAAAATATATTTCCAGTTACGCTTATCAATGTAATAGGTAAAGTTGCGGTGAAAAGGCATTCGTTAAATTTGTATTGTAAATTTACACTTAATAAATATACAAACCTTGACAAGAATTGGATTAATTGCTGATACACATCATT
>JBKJLT010000428.1:0-6333 GCA_046596765.1 Ferruginibacter sp.
ATCATCCTTAATTTCTGCAACAGTAACAGGAAAAGGTTGCCCGGCTTCGTTACTTAATTGCAATTGCATACCTACATCCAACTTCATATCTCTTGGTATATTTTCTTTAGGAAATTCTATAATTGCTGTTTCATCTTTTTCTCCATAAGCATCAGCAGGCAAAATATTTATTGTTTTCTTTTCGCCCACATTCATACCGGGCATGGCAGCATCAAAACCTTTTATCATTTGTCCTGCGCCTACTGTAAACTCAAGCGGTTCTCTGCCCGTGCTGGAATCAAATTGTTCTCCGTTGATTAATTTACCGGTGTAATGAACTCTTACTACATCGCCTTCCTTCGCTTTTTCCATATTCATTTTTTTATTTTTGTTTGTCAACATTTGTACCAATATTAAACATCTAAAGGTCATTCACTTCAACTTTTTCAGCGCTATTCGGCTTTTATTAATAAGATTGCAAAGTAATTAACTCTTACATTAAAACTTTAGATGAAATTTGAAATATGAAAAGATATTTATTACTGGTTAGCCTATTGGTTTTATTTTTTATTTCATCCAATGCACAAACCAAAATTATACCCGGCGCAGAAAGGATAGATATTTATATAAACATGCTTAGAGGCAAGTCTATTGCAGTTTTTGCCAACCATACATCTATGGTGGGCAATACACATTTAGTGGATACCTTAATTAAACGTGGAATCAAAATTATAAAAATATTCGGCCCAGAGCATGGCTTTAGAGGGGATGCTGATGCAGGCGAGAAGATCGGCAATTACATAGATGAGAAAACAGGAATTCCTGTAGTATCACTCTATGGTACAAAACACCGTCCCTCTGACAATGATTTAAGAGATGTGGACATAATGGTGTTCGACATACAGGATGTAGGTGTTCGTTTCTATACTTATATTTCTTCTTTGCAGGAATACATGGAAGCTGCTTTTGAAAACAGCAAACCCTTATTGGTTCTGGATCGCCCAAATCCCAATGGATTTTATGTAGATGGCCCCGTATTGGATATGAAATTTAAAAGCTTCGTAGGCCTGCAGCCTATACCCATTGTATATGGATTAACCATTGGTGAATATGCAATGATGATCTCCGGCGAAAAATGGTTAACAGAAAAAGCAAATCAAAAGCAGGAATATTATAAGCATGCAAAAAATTCAAAGGATACACCTTTTCATTTTTTGGTTATTAAATGCCAAAACTATAATCATAAAAGCAAATACTTTTTACCAGTAAAGCCATCTCCAAATCTTCCGGAAATACAATCTATTTATTTGTATCCGTTCACCTGTTTATTTGAGGGGACAGCATTAAATGAAGGCAGGGGAACGCAAAAAGCGTTTCAATATTTCGGACATCCATCTTTACCCAAATCACTTTTTAGTTATACACCCCAAAGTACAGCTGGCGCTAAAAACCCTAAGTTAAAAGATAAATTATGTTATGGATGGAATTTATCCGGTACGGCTGAAGAGGTATTGCAAAAGGTTAATAAAAGGATCCAGTTACGCTGGTTGATAAATGCTTATAAATTGTTTCCCAATAAGACTGAGTTTTTTGGAAAATCGTTTAACAGGCTTGCCGGGAATGATGTTTTAATGCAGCAAATTAAAGATGGTAAGTCAGAAGAAGAAATAAGAAAAAGCTGGGAGCCTGCGCTGACTAATTATAAAAAAATACGGAAAAAGTATTTAATGTATACTGACTTTTAAACTTACACTATTGGGCCTTCGTATTGTTTTTATGGGCACACCCGAATTTGCAGTGGCGTCGCTGCGAAAACTAGTTAACGCAGATTATAATATTGTTGGCGTAATTACTGCACCTGATAAGCCGGCCGGCAGAGGAATGCAACTTACTGAAAGCGCTGTAAAAAAATATGCAATTGAAAATAATTTAAAAATATTGCAGCCTGAGAAATTAAAAGCTCCTGAATTTTTACAAGAATTAAAATTATTGAAAGCTGATTTACAAGTGGTGGTTGCGTTTAGAATGTTGCCGGAAATTGTTTGGAACATGCCATCTATGGGCACTATAAATCTTCATGGTTCTTTATTACCTCAGTATCGTGGTGCGGCACCCATTAACTGGGCAGTTATTAATGGCGAAAAAGAAACTGGTGTAACTACTTTTAAATTGCAGCATCAGATTGATACAGGAGATATTCTTCTCTCACAAAAAATTAATATTGGTGCTGAAGAAACCGCCGGCGACTTGCACGACAGGATGAAAGAAATTGGCGCTGAACTTTTATTAAAGACTGTGCAAGGTTTAGCTGAAGGAACAATCAAAGAAACTCCGCAGGACCAACTGTCAACTCTTCTTCGTGCACCAAAAATTTTTACTGAAACCTGCAAAATAGACTGGACAAAAAATGCAGAAGATATTTACAATCTTATCCGTGGTCTATCGCCATCTCCTGCTTCTTTTACTTTTTTAAAAAATAAAAAATTAAAGATTTACAAAGCGGAAAAAGAAATTACTGATGGTAATGAAAACACAGGAGAAATATCTACCGATAACAAAACTTATTTAAAATTCTCCTGCAACAATGGCTTTATCTCTGTTACAGAATTGCAACTGGAAGGAAAAAAGAAAATGAATGTGGAAGAATTTTTAAGAGGATACAAGCCCCTTCTATCCCGATAGCTATCTGGACCTGCCCAATAAGCGAGACTTACGAGCTTATTTAGCATATGTTATAGAGCAATCAAATTTACTTTCGCCAGCACCCAATTCTTCGGCAGCAGAATTACTTACCCGTAAAAGCAATCCGCTGTTCTGCTTAATATCTGGTATAGCATCCAGTACTTTTGCATAAATACTTCTGCTGTTTGCATTGTTTGTGATCTTTATAATTGTACCGGGCAAGGCTGTATTGTGAAAGCAATAATATTTCCCATCCTGCCATCCGCTGGTGGTTTTAAAAATACCGGACATTCCGTTTTCGTTTACCAGTGTTTTATCATCTTTCTGGTCAGTATAAAGTTTTTTAAATTTGCCTCCACTAAAATTAACTGAACCTCTCTTGTTGCCCTCATCATTCACAACAACGACAACTTCTTTTTCAGCAGGCTTATCTTTTATTACCGGGTTAATCTTTTTTTCTATTTTAATTGAATCCTTTGTTCTTATTGCTACATCTTTTTTCTTATCTTTTTTATCTTCTTCTTTTTTTACAACGACGTCCGCAGGCAGACTTTTTACACCCTGCAAAGCCAATGGCGATTGATCTTTTAAAACTTTTAAATAACCTACAATTAATTTAGTGCCGGTGCTAACAGCATCAGTCTGCAGGTTATTCCATTTTTTTAGCATCGCCAGCGGAACTTTATTATAATTTACACTTATCCTGTACAATCCTTCTTTAGCCTGTACAATGTGGTAAACGGGAATAACTGCTTCGCCTTCACCCGGCGCTTTGCCCTGCAAAAAATTATTTTCTTTTAAAGGAATTTTTATTGTTTGACCAAGCGTTAAGCCTTTATCAAATTCCAGGTTATTATATGCTGCAATTTCTTTTGGAGAAAAATTGTAGAGCCTGCCAACGCTGTAATAATTTTCTTTGGGTGTTACTACATGCATAAGGTATAAATCAGGACCTGTGCCCCCGGCGGTTAATATATTTTCCTGCGCAGATAGTGCGGTGAAAAAAAATAACCCCATAACAAAAATCAATATCCGCTGCATGAAAAATGTTTTTTTAAAGATAGCTTTACCCTTACAAAGATGAGGTAAAAATTTGTATTATGAAATGGGTAATAAGGAAGATAAATATACTGTAAAAGCGGCACAAAATTTTCTATGTATAACTAAAATTACATTATGACAGATAAAAAAAATGACAACGAAGAAAAAGATTTTCCCGGTTACCCACACTACCCGGCAAGTGAAGATATAATGAATGTAAAAGGAGATGTCAGGGTAGATGCTGATGTAGAAAATCTTTCCCGTTCTAAAAATATCCTTTCTTCAGCTTTGCCCGGCGCAACGAACATTGATAATGCAACCGGTGATAAAGAAATAGAAATTACTACAGAGCCGAATGAGGCTGACCTTACCGAAGATGATCTTATTGCTTTGGAAGGCACAGCTACCGACCCTGCAAAAGTAGATGCTTTAGAAGGGGAAGATGATCTTGATATTCCCGGTAGTGAAGATGATGATGCCAACGAAGCAATTGGTGAAGAGGATGAAGAGAATAACTATTACAGTTTAGGCGGAGATGCTCATGATGATTTGGAAGAAGATAGAAGTTGATGTAAGATGTGAGATGTACGATGTACCACATAAAAAATCAGGCAGTCATTTTCGTTAAATAAAAATGTTTTGTTAATCCTGCCATTTCTTAATATGAGGTATATCTTAGTTTCCGTAAACGGATAAATCATTTTTTGTCTGCTACAAATTTATTTCCATCCACATCTTTCAAAAATCTAATAAGATTTGTAAAATAATTTTGTTGGTCATCATACATACTAAGATGGCTTCCATTAGGACAAATATAAGTGCGACTGTTTGGAATTAATTTTCCTTCTTTCCTGATATCTTCCGGATCCATTTCGTCATATCGTCCCCCAATTAAAAAAGTAGGCACCTTTATATTATGCAGTCTATCCCACATATCCCAATCTTTAAAATTTCCTGTTACATGAAATTCATCTACTCCCTGCATTTGAATGTAAATTGTTTGGTTGGCTTTTTTAAATGCCCTCATTAATGGTTCAGGCCAGCTCTCAAGTGGTATTCTGCACACAACTTGAGTATATAATTTATTCATCATTAAATTTTGGAATTCTGCGGTATTGTATGCTTTAAGTTTATCTAGTGAATCATAAGTTGCAATGTCTTGAGGTGTAAGAATTTGCTGTTTTAATTTTGCGGTATATGCCACATAACTTTTACTGCTTGCCGTCATATTAGAAATTACGGCAGCCTTTACATGGCTTTGGTATTTCTGTAAATATTCCATAGCCAACATTCCGCCCCATGATTGCCCATACAGATAAAAATTATCAAGTCCGAGTCCCTTTCTCACTTGTTCTACTTCTTCTACAAAGCGTGGAATATTCCAAAGAGAAGTATCCGTTGGAATATCAGAGTTACCACAGCCCAACTGGTCATAATAATAAAACTCTATCCCTTCTTTTGGTAAAAAATCTTCAAAACATTCAAAATAGTCATGAGTAAAACCAGGACCACCATGCAAAAGCAAGACTTTTATTTTTCCATCACCAATTTTTTTTGTCCAAACATTATACTTGCCATCAACTCGTATTAATTTAGAGCCCCCGGTTTTTACTACATAGCTGGTATCTTTAGAATTCGGTGTTGAAGTTTGGTCATCGGTTTTAGGTAACAGTTTACATGAGCAAATGCAAATTGCAATCAAAAGTGTACTAATTAGATTTCTCATTTTTATTATTTTGGGTTTTAGTTTTTGTGACTTCCGGCAAAATAGGCAATAACTTTTGGGTATCTGCGATGGGCTAAAATTTATGAATTATTAAATCCAAACTAATTTCCAATTGAAACATAAAGTTGAAGATAAAATTTAAAAGCCAAATATTTAAGGTTGAGATTGGCTAATTATTATACTAGGACAATTAACTATTGAGGGTGAGATATTTACAACCTCTCCTGCCATCTCACCACCATTTCATTTTTCCAGCTAATAAAATCGCCGGCGGTAATGTGCTCACGGGCTTTGGTAACAATATCTAAATAAAAAGCAAGATTATGTATGCTGGCAATCTGCAAACCTAAAATTTCTTTTGCCTTTATTAAATGCCGCAGGTAGGCTTTACTGTATTGGTTACTTACTTCGCAACTTATGCCATCATCAATGGGTGAGAAATCTTTCTCGCATTTTTTATTATCAATATTAATTACGCCTTTACTGGTAAACAACATAGCATTGCGTCCGTTGCGTGTTGGCATTACACAATCAAACATATCAACGCCTAAGGCAATGTTCTCTATAATATTCCAGGGTGTGCCCACGCCCATTAAATAACGTGGCTTATCAGCAGGTAAATTATCGCAGCACAGTTCACATATTTCGTACATTTTTTCTGTAGGCTCGCCCACACTTAAGCCCCCAATAGCATTACCTGTTGCACCTTTAGAGGAAATATATTCACAGGATAATTTTCTCAGATCGTGATGCACTCCACCCTGCACAATGGGAAATAAATTTTGTGAATAGCCGTATTTATCAGGTGTTGCATTAAATTGTTGCAGGCATCTGTCGAGCCATCTATGTGTAAGTTCCATTGAAGTTTTTGCATAATCATGCGGACTCCCACCCGGCGGGCATTC
>JBKJLT010000524.1:0-12064 GCA_046596765.1 Ferruginibacter sp.
GTAAGGATAAGGAATAGTGAATTTAGAATAGGTTTTAATAGTGTGTGCCACCGCCTTTGTGCTGAACTTACGGTACAGGGAATAGGCTTCTTTTCCATAAGCACTCATACACATCACTTTCTTACCTTCAACCATGGTTGGCATGGCATCCCAAATAAATTTGCGGCTGCTGCCCCATGCAAAATCACGAACCATATCTGCTTTAAAAATCCAGGTTTTCTTTTGTGTTGATTTCGTTTTTTCTTTTGCAGTTGCTTCATCCAGTGTTACAATTTCTGTAACATCGGTTGCTGTTTGAGCTTTTTGCCAGCGTGCAAGCTCGGCAGGTGATAAAACCTGTGCATAGTTTTGTCCCTGGCCGGTTGACATCACTACGTGATCTGCAGGAACCGTCATGGCTACTTTATAATTACCAAAAACCAAAGCAAATTCGCCACTGCCAACAAACTGGTGGTTTTGCCATCCCTGAAAATCGCTATACACACAAAGGCGTGGAAACCACTGTGTCATAGTGAACAGGTCGTTACCATCTTCAGGAAAATTTTCGTAACCACCACGGCCACCGTATTTGGTTCTTTCAATAATATTATAGTTCCAGTCTACTTTAAAAATAAACTGCTGGCCTGGTTTTAATGTCTGTGTTAATTCAATACGCATCATCGTTTTGTTGATGGTATATTGAAGCGCCTTACCCGTTGCATCGGCTACCCTGGTAATGTTAAAGCCATACTCACGGTCTTTATCAACCTTGCCGCTAAAGCGTGTGATATCAGCTTCGGTTATGGTTCTTGGCATAGTGCTGTTACCACTTTGGTAGCCAGAATTATTAGTATTGCTGTGCTCATTCTCATCAAGCTGCAACCATAAATAAGTAAGTACATCCGGCGAGTTGTTTACGTATGTAATCGTTTCCCGGCCAATTAAACGGCGGTTGGCTTCATCCAGTTCGCAGGTTATATCATAATCGCAACGTTGCTGCCAGTATTTTGGCCCTGGTGCACCACTTGCAGTACGATATTCATTTGGTGTGGGCAGAATAGTACCCAACTGCTCAAAGCGGTTACCATGGTTGCTGCCGGGATTATTTTTAATATCCTGTGCATTAGCGGCGATACCGATGAAGAGTAAAAAAACAAAAGCTGTTAGTTGTTTCATGTATTTATAATTATGATTGAGTGTTTAAATTTATTTCGATCATACTCTTTCCCAAATCATTTTTGCAGCGAGTACAATTGCAAAAATTGATGTTGCCCAAACCCACCACTTTCTTTTTATTGTAAACCCGGTTTTAAAAAAAACATTTAAGATTGCATTTAGTTTATCTACAATCAGGTAACTTAAAAAAAGAATTACAGCAACCACTACAATCTGTCCTGCTTCCAAACCAAGATTAAATCCCAGAAGATCTGTTACAATACTATCGTCTTTACTCATCATAAATCGAATGTAATTGGCAAAACCCAGGCCGTGTATCAACCCAAAGAAAAAAGCTAAAAAATAATTACGCTGTAATGATTTTGAGCCAAATTCTTTTTGCCACAAATTTAACCCTGCTGTAATAATGATTGTGCACGGAATTAAAATCTCCACCATTTTATCGTTAAGCCGTACAACATCTAAAACACTTAAAATAAGTGTAAGCGAATGGCCAAGCGTAAAAGCAGTAATAAGAATTAATACTTTTTTCCAGTCGGCAATTAAATACACGGCACTTAAAGCCAGTACAAAGAGCAAATGATCGAGTGCGTCCCAGGCTATAATATGATCCCATCCTAATTTAAAATAAAATCCTAAATCCTGCATGAAACCGTTTATAACTGTTTGTTTACATTAGTTTTGCCTTGCAATGTATCTTTAAAGAAACGATTTTTTATCAACCTGTTAGCTAAATGGTAAGTATTTTATTTAAGTGGTTATTATTCTCTTCGTTGTTAAATTACAACACATCGGCCAATTCCCTCATCCAGAGCGTAATTCGACAAAGCTCATTACCGAAGGAAAGGGAGTTACGGGGTTCTCATCCCATATTTGTAAGTGTTACCGAAATTGAACACAATGCTAAAGACAAAACACTGGAAATAAGCTGCAAAATTTTTACAGATGATTTTGAAAAGGCGCTTCGCTCAACCTACAAAACTTATGTTGATCTTTTAAAACCAAAGGATAAAAACGCCATGAATAAACTGGTAGCAGATTATGTGCAAAAACATTTGCTGATCAAGGCCGATGGAAAGCCTGTTGCATTGCAGTTTATCGGTTACGAGCAAGATGAAGAGGGAATTGAAAGTTATTACCAGATAAATAATATTGCTTCATTAAAAAAGCTTGAGGTTACGGACAATATTTTGTTCGAGTATAAGAAAGATCAGATTAGTATTATACATACAATTGTAAACGGAAATAAAAAAAGTACCAAACTTGTGAATCCGGAAGATAAATACAGTTTTGAGTTTTGAGTTTTGGGTTTTGTGTTGTTCCAAGCAAAGATTGAGGTTATAGCCTGTCCTGAAATTTTTTACCTCTAATGGTGGTTTTATTAAGATAAATCATAAATGCGGCAATTTTAGCAGCAATAATTTCAGCTTCATTATAAAGCAAATCTAAAATATCTTTTGTTATAAGTCCATAATCAAAAGCTCTGTATAATTGTGATTCTGATTCACAAAGTGAACCTTTAGCTATCCCCAGAAAATTAATAAATTCCAACCTGCTTTCACGCCCAAACCCTTCAGCTATATTATCCATTACAGAACCTGACGAGTCTTTTATCTGATCCTTAAATTTGTATTCTTTGGAGAATCTTTCTTCAAGCGTAAGTTTATGAATTGAAGCCGCATATTTTCTGGCCATTTGCCAAACTTCTAAATCTTCAAATTTTTTAATGGTTGCCATAAATTTAGTTTAGTGTTATGCATTTTGAGTTTAGTGTTCCCAAGTGAAGGATTAGAATTGTATGCGTATATTAATTGAACTATTAAAATTTCACCCAACACAAAACTCAAAACACCAAACACAAAACTTTAGTCTTCCATTTCCTCTTTCAATTCCTCAGATATTGTAATAAGCAGTTTATCAATCCGCTGCCCGTCCATATCTATAATTTCAATATCAAATCCACGCCATTCAAATTTTTCGCCGGTTTTAGGTATATGTTCCAACTCATGCAGTACAAAACCAGCGAGCGTATCAAAATCATGGTCATCTTCATTAAGCCATTCAGTTTTTTCAAAGTGGCTTAAAAAATCATAAAAAGGTATTTGTGCATCCACCAAAAAAGTACCATCGGTTCTTTCAATAATTTCATATTCATCCTGCCCGGTTTGCGGCACATCTCCTACTATGGCTTCTAAAATATCATTCAGCGTTATCATTCCTTCTAAGGTGCCATACTCATTTACAATAAAGCATCCATGAATTTTTGTTTCTTTAAATTTTTCCAGCAATTGGTAAGCTGAATTATTTTCAGGAACGAATAAAGCAGGTTTTGCGATGTCTTTCAGTAATACATCCGGCGGGGCTTTCAACAGGTCTTTTACGCTGATGATGCCCTTAATATTATCAACGGTATCTTCGCAAACAGGATAGCTGGAATAAATTACCGTATCCATTTTATCTTTCACCTGCTGAACGGTTTCGCTACCGTCAAACCAGGCGATATCGGTGCGGTGTGTCATCAGCGAAGTAATATTCCTGTCGCCCAGGTGAAACAACCTTTCTATAATATCCTTTTCTTCTTCTTCAATGGCGCCATGCTCACTGCCTTCGGCCACCATGGCTTTTATTTCTTCTTCTGTTACAGCATTATCGTTAGATGTTTTAATATTAAAAATCTTGAAAAACAATTGCGATATTTTAGACAATAACCAAACTATAGGATGAGTTACAACGGATAGTACATTCATTGGTCCGGCCACTACCCTGGCAATTTTTTCGGCACGCAGCATACCCAGCCGCTTGGGTACCAGTTCTCCAAAAATGATGGAAAGAAAAGTAACGATAATAACAATAATTACTGTTGAAATGGTTTCGGCATAATCTTTCAAAAAATCAATTCCTTCAACATAGGGTTTCATATAATGCCCGAATTTTTCACCGGAATAAACACCCGTTAAAATGGCAATAAGTGTGATAAAAATCTGTGCAGTGGATAAGAATTTTTCAGGATTTTCGGCAAGTTCAAGCGCTGTTTTAGCTTTTGCATCCCCTTTTTTTGCCATTGTTTCCAGGCGGGCTTTACGGGCACTTACCAGTGCTATCTCACTCATCACAAGCAAACCATTAATGATGATCAGTAATCCTAAAACAAATATCTCAATCATATTTTTTAAACTAAACCGCAGTTTTTATTAAACAGTTCTGATGCAAATATCTATAAACTATATTAAACCGTATTTTAAGATAAAATAACCAATAAATATCAAAATAAAAATCAGGCAGAAAAACGGTAGTGTTTCAGTTTAAAATTTAATGCCTGACTGAAAAAACACAAGGTTTATTACCAATGCTTTATGGCAAAGAAAAGCAAATTACCGGCAGAGATTAATAAACGGGCTAACAGTATTGTTGATATAGCAACTCGTGAAAACACAGGAATTACACCAATTGATCAAGTAAAAGCTGCTGCTGCATTGGGCAGGCCTGGTGGCTAAAAAGGAGGGAAAGCCAGAAGCGTACATATTCCTGATTGCATTCATGCAGTTATTCTTTACTTAATTAGGGCAACCCATCGTAAAATCCCATGCTGTGTTTGATTGATCTTTATCACATCTTGGGTCAACTATAATTGTAAATACACTGGAATATCCATTTAATGTTAATATTTGAGAACCACTTGAGCCTACACATCCACTATCAAATACTTTTGAACCGTTATAATAAATATGGATCCTGTCTTTTACAGTATAGGTAGAATAAGTAAAAGTAAGGCTGCCATTTTTTTTCTGTACATCAATGGTATATTGTTCGGGCTCATTGGCCCCGCTTTTATATTGTATGTTGCAATCACCATTTTTTTGGTGTTGAGGAGCTACAACAGGGTTATCCTGGTTATTTGAAGGAACACACTGCGTTTTCTGAGCATTCCATTGGTATCCCTGGTTGCAATAACACAGGTATTGATTTGTTGCAACATCCCAGGCTGCATACGAATTCTTGTAGGTAGCATTACAGTCCGGAATCTGATTTTGTTGTATACATTCAGTTCTTGCCTGGTTCCATACATATCCCTGCGGGCAATTACACAGGTATTTTTGGGTGGCCTCATCCCATACGGCTATAGAGTTTTTATAAGAACTATTACAATCGGGTACGGACAATACGCATGCAGTTCTTGTACTATTCCATTCATATCCTTGTATGCAATAACACAGGTATTGATTTGTTGATGCATCCCAACGGGCTTCGGAATTAGCATAAGATTTTGAGCAATCGACAGCCGATGGGATACAGGCTGTTTTAGTGCTATTCCATACTAAACCCGGGTTACAGAAACACTCTGTTTTTTGCGTTTGAGGGTTCCATGCTGAGTAACTGCCGGGCCAGCATTGTATCTGGTTTCGTCCACTGCAGCTATTAGGTATACCGGCCAATTTTTCTGCTTCTTCACAACATAAATCAGCCTTTAATAAATACCAACCCATCCCTGCTGTACCAAACTTTCCAACTACTATAGTCTTTTTTCCTGTTCCGGATTCTTCCCATACTGAATAATCCCTGCAACAGTAATTAAAAAACGCAGCATCAAACTTTAAACTGTTGGCTACTTTTGTTGCATCTGAAAATGAGCATCCTAAGATTGTGCAAGATGTGAGTGGAAATATAACATTAGCCAGTACATAGAAATTTAGTCCACTGGTGGCAGGGTTTTCTTTTGCAACCGAAATCCAATCGTACCTTCCGGAGCAAGGACTTGTTTTGACCCATACCTTCCAGTCTAACCCAGTTTGGCCATATAATAGACTACTGTTACCACAACAAACCAGGGTAATAAAAAGCAGGGTTTTGAACCAGGTTTTTATTGATACCATGTTTTTACTTATTTGACACACAAAAAAGAACATTTTGGTGAAAAATGCAACAACAATAATATTTATACTAAAAATAAAGTTGCTAATAGCTATTTTTTTAGCAAATGAACCTGGGATAATAACAGCTTGGTTATTTTATCAATCTGGAAAATTAAACCCAGATTTTAATTGTTAAAGAAATTCATTTCAAATTGATCCACTACCAGAAAAACTACCTTTTTCGGCCGTAAACCGGTTAAGTATATAAGCTGTACCATAGCCCAGCAGGCAGCCTAAAACAGCGCCGCCCAATATATCGCCCGGGTAATGGACACCCACATACACCTGTGCGTAACCAATAAAAAAAGCCCATACAAATAAAAGCAGCATCCATTTACCCAGGTATTTTTTTAAGGCCATGTATAAAAACATGGCAAGGCCAAAATGATTGGCGGCGTGGGAGGAGGTGAAACTTCCATTGCCTGGCCGGTAATGCAACAGGTACCTGAGTATGGATGCCATGTCCGGATCGTTACAGGGACGCAACCGGTCAAAATAGGGTTTAATGATCTTGCTGCTGATACCATCTGTAAGGGTAATGGTAATGATGCCAAAAGCTATAATCCAAAAAGCCTGTTTTTTAAAATTGATAATTATCAATAACACCATAAAAAGATAGAATGGAATCCACACAGTAGAGTTCCGCAGCCAGGGCATTATCCAGTCGAAAAAAGGATTGGTCCACTGCCCGTTTACCAGTTTAAAAAATTCCTTGTCCAGGTGAATGAGTTGCTGCATTGCAGAATTAAAGTAATGGTTTATTTAAACGTAAAGAAATTATTTGCCAGAAAGTTCCATATAAAAACAATGAGTATTGCCATCAGTTTTGCCAGGTAAAAATTTTTGTTTTTTTTCTGGTGAAAAAAATACAGGAATGTAGTATTCAGTAATAAACCGATTAAACTTACTGTAACAAATATAACAAACTCCTTTAACCACAGCGGATTGCTGCTTGTAAATGTCCACCGCCGGTTAATGCTGTAATTACAGATAACAGCCAGGGTAAAACCACAACTGTTTGCTACATATTTATTCCATTTCAGTTTTTCCTTGCATAGCCAGGTTATGCCAAAATCAACCACCATACCCAGGCAACCCACCAAACCGAATTTGATTATTTTAATGATAAAAGGATACATGAAATGTTATTTTGAATGATCTTTTCGGGTTACCAGTGTAATTGCAAATGTATCCAATACATTTTTCCTTGTTTTATGATTGATGAATGTACCATTAACCTGGCTTACGTGGAAATAGGGGAAAGTTTTCAGGGAAGTTAAAGTCACTGAACCGGTATCAATATCTTTCAGAGCATGCAGCGCAGCAAACAGATAAAGCGAATCGTTGGCGCCCATATTGTTTATTACTGTTGAATCAGGATTGCTGTAGTCCGTTTTTCCATCATAATAAAAATCGAAACTGGTGGATAGGCATTTGTACAAAGTTACTGTGGGTTCTATTGGTTGCTGGTTAAGCCATTTACCAGCCATCATACCGGCCTGGTATTTCAATAAGGCAGGATAGAACAGGCAGTTTAAAAACACAGCCACCATCAAAGCGAATCCAATATTTTTTTTAAGTACAGCAAGCAGTGTATTTTCTGTTTTATAAAAAAGTGTAACGGCAGCAATTAAGCCAAATACAATAAAAAACAAAAGAGCAGAATCAAAAGAATAAATAATGATGATGCCAATTACGGCAGCAAAAAGCAAAATAAATAAACCGGTTTGAAAAACATTGATCCGCTTCATCACTTTTTCCGAAGCACCTTCCAGCAAATAAGCTGCCGTCATCATGGCAAAATGAGGAAACAGGATAACAATATAATGTGGAAGCTGAAATTTAGAAACGGTAAACATGGTAAAGCTAAACAGGGCGCTGCCGCCAATGATCCATCTTTGTAACAACGGTTCCGCCGGTTTTTTCTTTTTGAAAAAATTTATAACTGCCAATACAAGTAAAACAGACCAGGGAATAAAAGCCCACAAAGTGGTATGCAGAAAAAAGGAAGGATCACCTTTACCGGTAATGGGGCCATTATTAAAAAATCGGCCAAACTGGCTATCCCAGAAAAAAAAACGCAGGCCCGAAACATTGGTTTTGCCATAAACAAGTTTTTCGGGATGCAGGTCGAATTGTAAATACAATGAATAAAGCTCGGGCAAAATAAAAATGAAAGTGAGCAATACAAAAAGATACCATTTGGGTTTTATAAATTCCTTCCACTGCTTTGTGCGTATCCAGTAAATGGCAAAGCCAGCCGCAATGGTTATCAGCGAAAACACACCCTTCGTCATGGCAGCACAGGCGGCAAAAAAAGCTGCTGCTACAATATGCCAGAACCATTTAGCCTCAAATGCCCGGTACATATGATACATGGCGGCTACCACAAAAGCAGTGAGATAAATTTCAACTTTACCATCAAAATTTGAAATGATAATATGCAAGGCACTGCCATAGATCAATGTGGTAAGCCTGGCTGTTTCTTTTGAATAAATAACTGCTGCCACACGGTAACAGTAAAAAACAGAAACAATAAATAAAATAAAAGAAGGCAGCTTGTAAGCAAAAGCAGTGTAGCCGAATATCTTAAAACTAACTGCCGCCATCCAAAAAGGCAGGTGTGGTTTGTCAAGCCAATCGGCACCGTTTACCCATAGAAAAAGCCAGTTACCGCTTTTGGCAATTTGTTTGGCCAGTGCAGCATAAATGGTTCCGTCTGGTTCCATAATTTCATTAAACAACCCTGTAAAATTTAAACAGATAACAAGCCCCAGTAAAATTAAAAAGGATTTTTTTGAGAGCAGGTTTGTTGCCATGAAAACAGGTTTTGAACGGGTCAAATATATTGATTAATTCCTTAAGCTAAATTCCTGCACCGGATTAAAAGGTTGCCAGTCTTTTAGCTACCATACAATCTGTACAAAAGCTGTCTAACTGTTTACGCTAAGTAGTATATTCGCATTCCTCGTTCGGGCTAAGGAAATATTAAACTATGCTCATAAGCTGGCGTGTTCCCAAAACTTTACAGTGGATAGTAAAACTGTTCATTATATACCTGTGTATATTTACAGCCTTTCGCATTGCCACGGTAATTTGTTTTAAGCCAGGTTCAATTCCCGTAACTGACCTGTTGCCTTCCTTATGGCTTGGCCTAAAATATGATCTGCGCTGGATCGCCATTATTTTATTACCCATTGCAGTGCTATCCTTATTTCCCAGGCTATCGCCCTTTACCAGTGAGCGGGGTAAAAAATTATGGACAGCTTACCTGGGTGTTACAACTTTATTAGTATTGTTTTTTTATGGTGCCGATTTTGGCCAGTTTGCCTACATCAACGCCCGGCTTAATGCAGATGCTTTAATATTTGCAGAGGACCCACGTGAAAGCCTGCAAATGGTATGGCAAAGCTATCCGGTGGTGTGGATACTGATTGGTTTGGTGGGGGCTGTAATGATGATGATATGGATGTTTCGCAGGATGCATGTGGATGTAACTGAAAAAAACATCAACATTCATAAATTTACTTACCGTCGCCGGTGGCATGTGGCAGCATTATTTTTATTAGGCTGGTTTGTATATGGTTTTTTTACAGCAAAACCTTTAGACTTTTTCCGGGCATTTGATTTAAATGATGAGTTTAAAAGTAACCTTGCTTTAAACCCGATGCAGAATTTTTTTACAACGCTCCGGTTCAGAAACCCCGATCATAATAATAATGCAACTGCTTATTACACTGATATAAGCCGCTTTCTTCAACTGGATAAAAATAACAGCGCCCAAAAAGGATACAGGCGCTTAATACAGCCCGGCAGTAAGGCTTTTGAAAGCGAGCCAAACATTGTACTCGTAATTTGCGAAAGTTTCAGCATGTACAAAAGCAGCATGAGCGGCAATCCCCTCAACAGCACACCTTACTTTAACCAGATGTGCAACGAAGGCATTTTTTTTGACCGTTGCTTTACGCCAACCTTTGGCACCGCCCGTGGCGTTTTTGCAACCATCACCGGCATTCCGGATGTGCAGCTTTCTAAATTTTCTACCCGTAACGAAGAGTCGGTAAACCAGCGCACCATCATCAACGATTTTGATGGTTACGAAAAATTTTATTTTATCGGGGGCAGAAGCCAGTTTAATAATTTTAAAGGATTGGTGGCCAATATAAAAAACCTGCATGTTTATGAAGAAGGCAGTTACAAAGCGCAAAACCTGAACGTGTGGGGCATCAGCGATAAAAATTTATTCCTGGAAGCGAACGATGTTTTATCAAAACAGGAGAAACCTTTTTTTGCGATCATTCAAACTGCCGATAACCACCGCCCGTTTGATATACCGGAAGAAGATAAAGATTTTTCACGTGACTTAATTAAAGATGAAGACCTGAAAAAATACGGATTTGAATCGCTGAAAGAATTTCATGCCTTTGCTTATACCGATTACTGCATAAAAAAATTCATGGAAGCTGCAAAAAAATCGCCACATTTTAATAATACTATTTTTGTTTTTACCGGCGATCATGGTGTGGAAGGTAATGCCACAGCGATTTATCCCCAGGCCTGGACAGAGCAGCGCCTGAGCGATGAGCATGTGCCTTTATTATTTTATGCACCTGCACTTTTATCGCCACAAAAAAGACCCGAAGCTGTTTCGCAAATTGATATTTTACCCACAATAGCAGGTATGCTGCAGCAGCCATACCTGAACACAACTTTGGGAAGAGACCTGCTTGATTCAACAAAAAAAGAAAATGCAGCATTCATTATTTATCATGCACCGGGATGGATTGGCGTGGTGAATGATGATTATTTTTTCAGAAAAAATATTCGCTTTAAAAAAGAAGAACTGGTTCCTGTACGTAACAACCTGCCTGTTTTAACTCAACCTCAATATGATTCTGTAAAAGCACATTTATCGCAACTTACTTCTGCTATGTACGAAACGGCAAGGTCGATGCTCATCAACAATAAAAACAAATAGGTCAGGTGTCAGGCCACTACTAACAGATTTTTAATTTACAAGTCTTTGGATTTTTCATAATCTTAAAGTTACAGGTGTATTTATAGTGGCCAGACACCTTATCAAACTTTCACTTTCTTTGCAATCATCAGCATACGGGGCGATTTTTTTACATCGTAATTTCCAAAACCATAATCGCCAAACACTTCCTGTATCTGTAATCCCTGGTAGGCAAACATTTCGGTAAAATCACCTAAAGAAAATTTAGCAACTTTTTCGGTATATATCAAAGGTTCCCGCAGGTTTTCATCTTCTACAACAATTTTTTTATAAAAATGTGTTTCATCAAACCATTTGGTAATAATA
This sequence comes from Ferruginibacter sp., assembly GCA_046596765.1. Lineage (GTDB taxonomy): Bacteria > Bacteroidota > Bacteroidia > Chitinophagales > Chitinophagaceae > Ferruginibacter. The sequence goes on from JBKJLT010000524.1 coordinate 11,389, forward strand.
AAATTGATACCGTCAATTTCTTTCTCTGATTGATGTATCAGATGATCTTCGGCATAATGCACATTCAAAAAATCCATGACAAATTTTCCATCTTTTTTTACAGATTGTGCAATGGTGCGTATAGCATTATCATGCTCACGCCTTGTTTTAAAATAACCAAAGCTGGTAAAAAAATTAAAGGCGTAATCAAAATAGTTTATCCAGAAAGGTAAACGCATATCGTGTTTGTAAAAATGAAGGCAGTCGGTCTGAAATTGTAACGCTTCATTAATGCTGTCATCGCTCAGGTCTATCCCTGTAACATCAAATCCCTGGTTAGCTAATTGAATAGAATGCCGGCCCTTACCACATGCAACATCCAGCATACAACTTGCCGGTGCAGGTTTTAAGTAATTGATCAGCTTATCAATAAAAGCCTCAGCCTCTTTATCATCCCTGTTAAAATACAGTTGATGATAGTAGGGAGAGTTAAACCAATCTTTAAACCAGGTTTGTTGCATGAGGCAAAGTTAATGGAATACAGTTTAGGGTTTTGTGTTTGGGGTTTTGTGTTTTTAAAATAAAAATAATCTCCTGAATAGCGGGCTCCCCAAACCCAAAACACAAAACTCACAACACAAAACGAGTTTTCTTATCTTTGCCCTCCTTAAAAGCATATTAGAATGGCACTGATAAA
>JBKJLT010000205.1:0-6271 GCA_046596765.1 Ferruginibacter sp.
AAAAATAGCCTTCGCAGATAACAATACGAAATTCGCTGCAGAAGGTGTTCAGTGGATCATCAATCCGTACGACGAATGGTATGCACTTGTAAGAGCCATTGAATTGAAGGAAGCCGACGCTGCTACTGTAATTCATCTGGTTACTGTTGGTGCTGCTGAAAGCGACCCCATTATACGCAAAGCACTGGCATTGGGCGGCGATGAAGCTTTCCGGGTTAATGCCGATAGCCACGATAGTTTTTATATTGCTTCGCAGATTGCAGAGATTGCAAAAAAAGGCAGTTACGATTTAATTTTTACCGGCAAAGAAACGATTGATTATAATGGTTCATCCATTGGTGGTATGGTTGCTGAACTGCTTGAGCTTCCTTATGTTTCTTTGGCTACCAAATTTACACTTGAAGGAAACGATGCAGTAATTGTTCGTGAAATTGAAGGTGGCGAAGAAACAAATAAAGTAACACTGCCGCTGGTTGTTAGCTGCCAAAAAGGAATGGCGGAACAACGCATACCTAACATGAAAGGCATTATGGGAGCAAGAAGCAAACCACTGAACGCTGTTGAACCGGTTGCGGTTGATGCATTGACAAGTGTTGCATCTTTTGAATTACCACCTGCAAAAGCTGGTGTTAAATTAGTTGCGGCAGATAACCCGGAAGAGTTAGTGAGACTTTTACACGAAGAAGCAAAAGCGATTTAAAAGCCCCTCCTGAACTTCGTTCTTTCCCTTATCAGGGAACCCCGACGGGGAGGGAAAAGGAGAAGATAGAAGCGAAGAATTTAGCGAAAAATGAAAAAAGTATATAAATAAAAAACTGCCAAATACCAGTTCCCTCTCTCCTGAGCTTGTCTAAGGATGGAGAGGGGTTGGGGTGAGGTCACAAAATAAATTTTATGAGCGTTTTAATATTTCTCGATCAATCAGAAGGCCACATCAAAAAATCTTCTTTTGAAGCAGCAAGCTATGGTGCTAAAGTTGCAGAATTGTTAGGCACAACTGCTGAGGCTATTGTGCTGGGCACTGTTGCCGATGATTTATCAACCTTAGGTAACTACGGCATTAAAAAAGTGCATACCGTAAAAAATGCTGCGCTTGATCATGTAGATGCACAGGTATTTACCAAAATAATTGCAGATGCTGCTAAAGCCATTGATGCCAAAGTAATTATCTTCTCTAATAATTTTAATGGTAAAGCAATAGCGCCACGTTTAAGTGTTCGTTTAAAAGCTGGCCTTGTTTCCGGTGCAGTTGCATTACCGGATACAAGTAATGGATTTACGGTAAAGAAAAATGTTTTCAGCGGTAAGGCATTTGCCAATATTACTGTTGCAACCGATATTAAGATTATTGCGCTTAACCCAAATTCATATTCTGTTGTTACTACAGAGGCTAAAGCTGAAGTGGCAGAATTTGCTGCAACCGTTGATGCTGCAAAAGTGCAGGTTACGGCTACCGATAAAGTAGTGGGCGAAGTGCCATTGAGCGAAGCAGAGATTGTTGTTAGCGGTGGCCGTGGTTTAAAAGGTCCTGAAAACTGGGCATTTGTTACCGACCTTGCAAAATTATTAGGTGCCGCAACGGCCTGCAGCCGCCCGGTTGCTGATAGCGACTGGAGGCCGCATCACGAACACGTTGGGCAAACAGGGCTTGCCATTGCACCAAACTTATATATTGCCATTGGTATATCTGGCGCCATACAACACCTTGCCGGTGTAAACCGCAGTAAAGTAATTGTGGTTATTAATAAAGACCCCGAAGCTCCATTCTTCAAAGCAGCTGATTATGGTATTGTAGGCGATGCTTTTGAAGTGATGCCTAAAATTATTGAAGCTGTTAAAAAATTAAAGCAGGCATAATTTGTAACAAAACAAATCGTTTAATATTTAAAGCCTTTCAACCTAGTTTTGAAAGGCTTTTATTTTATATTTGCTGTTTACAGTAATGGAATAAAATTTGTAACGGGTATTGGTATGAAAAAAATAGAACTGGAAATAGTGGCTTTATCCCACAGCATTACGCAAACCCATTCTTATGCAGTTGTGTTGGGGGAGATAAACGGATTACGCAGGTTGCCGATTGTTATTGGTGGCTTTGAAGCACAGGCAATTGCTGTGGCATTAGAAAGAATGAGTCCCAGCAGGCCGCTTACCCACGACCTGATGAAAAATTTTATGATGGCTTTTAATGTTGAATTGCACGAAGTGGTGATTAATGATTTACAGGAAGGTATTTTTTACAGCAAACTGGTTTGCAGTTCTGCTAATGATACGGTTGAAATTGACTCCCGAACCTCCGATGCTCTGGCTTTGGCGGTACGTTTTGGATGCCCCATTTATACTTATGATAATATTTTAGACCAGGCCGGTATATTGATGGAAGATGACGGTAAAACAAAAACTCCGGCTGCAGTTACAACAGAAACTGGCGGCAGTGATAATTTAAAATCTTTATCACTTGAGGAGCTGGAAGGCCTATTAACCGAGGTGCTGGATCATGAAGATTATATACGGGCCATTGCTATACGGGATGAAATTAAGAGCAGGAAGAATCGCTGATTAAAGGATTAAACTGATTACACAGATTTTTTCTAATAATGTAGGCGTTCAGCGAAATCATTTTTAATCAAATAATCTGTGATAGTTTTTCCCAATTGCAAAATAAATCTAGGCTTAAATATTATTGCTAAAAGAGAAGATGGTTTTCATAACCTGGAGACTGTGTTTTATCCCTTAGCATTCAGGGATGCCCTTGAATTAATTCCTGCAACAAACAATACAACAGACATTGAATTTACCGGAACAGGATTAGCTGTTGATGGCAATGTTTCTGAAAATCTCTGCGTAAAAGCATATCATTTAATAAAGAAAGATTTCCCACAACTACCTTTAGTAAAAATTCATCTACACAAAACTATACCCATGGGAGCCGGGCTGGGCGGCGGTTCTGCTGATGCGGCTTTTATGTTGAAGTTACTTAATGATAAATTCAAACTAAACCTCTCTACCCCTCAACTCGTGAACTATGCCCTTCAACTTGGCAGCGATTGCCCTTTCTTCATCATCAACAAACCATGCTTTGCAACAGGCCGGGGTGAAGTGCTTGAAGAAATAGCTACAGACCTGTCTGGATATAAAATAGTTTTAATCAACCCGGGCATTCATGTAAATACAGGATGGGCTTTTTCAAAACTCACCCCTGCCGTTCCATTAAAATTCATTAAAGAAATTATTAAACAACCTGTTGAAACCTGGAAGGGTGAATTAAAAAATGATTTTGAAGAGCCTGTGTTTGCTGCTCATCCGCAAATAAAAGAAATCACAGAAACGCTTTACCAGCAAGGAGCAATTTATGCAGCCATGAGTGGAAGCGGCAGTACCGTATTTGGAATTTTTGAACAGGATGCAAAGCCAGAACTACTAAAAGAATGCAACTATTTTATCAAAACAATAAATTAGTTTACCTTGCACAAAAAATAATCAACATTAATACGCTGTTAAACATATCTTCTTTTCTACGCAGCAATCTCGATCTGCTCAATCATCGAGCATAATTTTTTTGTGCCTCCCTTTGTGGAGGACACGTAATCCATTTAGGATTTTCAATTTCTACTTTCAACTTTTATTTTATCAATTATGAATTCAACCATAGCTATATCATCAAACGCACAACAATATTTAGAGCTGGAAGAAAAATACGGTGCCCACAATTATCATCCATTACCGGTTGTATTAAACCGCGGTGAAGGCGTTTTTTTATACGATGTTGATGGTAAACGTTACTACGATTTTTTAAGTGGCTACTCAGCCGTTAACCAGGGGCACTGCCATCCAAAAATAATTGCATCCCTGATTGAGCAGGCTCAAAAGCTAACGCTTACCTCCCGGGCCTTTCACAGTAATTTGCTGGGCGAGTATGAAAAATACATAACCGGATATTTTGGGTACGATAAAGTATTGCCTATGAACACTGGTGTGGAAGCGGTGGAAACAGCCATTAAACTCTGCCGCAAATGGGCGTATGAAATAAAAGGCATTCCTTCCGGCCAGGCAAAGATGGTGGTATGCGATGGAAATTTTCATGGCAGAACAATCAACGTTATTTCTTTCAGCAGCGACCCTACTGCTAAAAATAATTTTGGGCCATTTACTACAGGTTACCAATCAATTCCACATAATAATTTAGCTGCGCTTGAAAAAGCATTGCAGGATAAAGATGTTGCCGCATTTCTTTTTGAACCGATACAGGGCGAAGCCGGCGTTGTGGTACCTGATGCAGGTTATTATACCGGCGTACGAAACCTCTGCACCGGGTATAATGTTTTAATGGTAGCTGATGAAATACAAAGCGGGCTTGCCCGTACAGGAAAAATGCTTGCATGTGATCATGAAAATGTGCGGCCCGATGTTTTGATACTTGGAAAAGCTTTAAGTGGCGGCGTGTTACCGGTTAGTGCGGTACTTTGTGATGATGAAATAATGATGACCATTAAACCCGGTGAACATGGCAGCACGTATGGTGGTAACCCGCTTGCCTGTGCAGTTGCCATGACTGCCCTACAGGTTTTGAAAGATGAAAACCTTGCTGCCAATGCAGAAGCGATGGGTGAATTATTGCGCAGTGAAATTGAAAAATTAAACTCCCCTATCATTTCGTTGGTAAGGGGCAAAGGTTTATTGAATGCCATCGTTATTAAACATGCTAACCCTGAGGCCGCCTGGGAGCTTTGTTTGCTTTTAAAAGAAAACGGTTTGCTTGCAAAACCAACGCATGGCGATAAGATACGCTTTGCGCCGCCGCTGGTTATTAATAAAGAACAGGTGATGGAATGTGTTGGTATAATTGGGAAAAGTTTAAACCAGTTGTAAATTATTAACTTAGTCTTTTAAAATAAATTTATGGATACCTACCTTCATCACGACCACATCGAATCTCATTTAAAAAGCAGCGACTTATTAAGAGACGTGGTTATTGGCATGAGTGATGGGCTCACTGTTCCCTTTGCATTAGCTGCAGGTTTAAGCGGCGCTGTGGATCATAGCAGCATTATTGTAATTGCCGGCATTGCTGAAATTGCCGCAGGCAGTATTGCCATGGGTTTGGGTGGGTACCTTGCCGGAAAAACTGAACAGGACCATTACAGCAGTGAAGTAAAAAGAGAATATGCTGAAGTAGAAAACCTGCGGCACAAAGAAATAGAAGAAACCAAAGAGTTTTTTGCCAACATCGGTTTAAGCCCTGCATTGCAGCAACAGGCTACCGACGAAATTGCACAGGACAAAGATCGCTGGGTTGATTTTATGATGAAGTATGAACTGGGTTTAGAAAAACCAGATCCAAAACGTGCTACCAAAAGTGCGTTGAACATTGGCCTGTCTTATATTGCCGGTGGCATTATTCCGTTAAGCCCTTATTTTTTTATTTCCGATTCTGCTGAAGCACTAAAAATATCTGTTGTTGCTACATTGATATGCTTATTTGTTTTTGGCTTTTTTAAAAGTAAAATCACGGGAGTAAATGCAATTTTAGGAGCATTAAAGGTTATGTTGATTGGCGCCGTTGCTGCATCTGCGGCTTTTGGTGTTGCCAAATTATTTGAAATGCATTGATAAAGGATTTTCTTAAAAAATATTTTCCAGGTATTTATATCCCGACCCTGTATTGAGCAATAATATCTTTTCATCCCGGTCTATAAACCCATCCTGTATCAATTTTAGTAACCCTTTCCAAACAGCAGCACCTTCCGGCGCCACCAAAATTCCTTCTGATTTTGCTATTTCTTTTACTCCTGAAATCATTTCCTGTTCTGTAACCGTCAATGCACATCCGGATGATTCTATTAAAGTTTCCATAATCAGGTCTTCCCCAAAAGGATTAGGCACCGCCAATCCATTTGCCAGGGATGCTTTCCCAATGTATTGTGCTGCGTTGGCATGTAAGCCCGTCCAGGAATATACAATGGGTTGGCAATTTTCTGCCTGCACCGCAATCATTTTTGGGAGTTTATTTTCTATCCATCCCATGGAAATCATTTCTTTAAATGCTTTCCAGATAGCTATCAAACCGGTTCCACCACCGGTAGGATACACAATAACATCCGGTAATTGCCAGTTATATTGCTCTGCTATTTCGTATCCCAAAGTTTTTTTCCCTTCCAGCCGGTATGGTTCTTTTAAAGTTGACATATCAAAACTATCCTGCTCCTGCAGCATAGTTCTAGCCAGCTTTCCGCAATCGCTGATGAGTCCTTCTACTAAAATTACTTTTGCTCCA
>JBKJLT010000261.1:0-3255 GCA_046596765.1 Ferruginibacter sp.
AGCCGTTACGATGGTGGATAGTACCCGCTATCTGGTGGCTTCCATGGACAAATTATTTTGGATAGAGAATGGAGTGGTTCATCCTTACCAGGCTAAAAATCCTGCACTTGCCAACCTTGGCAGTGAAATTTATTACTTGTATCAAGATTCAAAAAAAAATATTTGGGCTTGCGGATCCAACACATTTAAAATTACAGCCACTGGTGAGAAACTATTCAAATCAAACGGTCAATTAAGATTTGCTTACGAGGATGCGAAAAAAAAAATGTGGTTTGCTATTGCATTTTCCGGCATTGGTTTTTTGAACGATAAAGATGAAATAGAGCTGTTGAAATTTCCCGGAATCGATTTTAAAACCTTGTATATAGGTTCTATCCGAAAATTAGCCAACGGCAATTGGTTGGTTACTACTTACAATAAGGGAATGCTACTGATTGATAATGCAGGTAAACCTACATTTTTTAATGATATTTCAGGTCTTCCAACTACTGTAGTTTTTAAATCTTTCGAAGATTCTGATGGCACTGTCTGGTTTGCCACCAATATGGGAATATCAAGGTATAAAAATGGAACTTTGTCAAACATCAGCTTTAAAGACGGGCTTCCTGAAAATTCATTGTTTGATTTTTTACCGGATCATAAAGGTTATGTATGGTTTCCTTCTGCTGCTGGATTAGTGAGGGCGAAAAAACAGGAGTTGACAGATTACCTTGATAAGAAAATAAATAAGATCAACTGGCAATTATTTAATGATGGTGATGGCATGCGCAACCGTCAGTGTGTTGGTTCCCGGTATTCAGCCATTACTCCCAATGGTAAAATATTGGTGCCAACGTTTGGTGGCCTTGTGGAGATTGATCCTGAAAGACTTACAAAAAATACGCTGGCACCCAATGTCATCATCCATCGTGTTTTAAGAAATGATTCAACAATTAATTTAAAGGCGAACAATATTTTTGAGCCCGGCAATCACCGTTATATATTTGAATATAGTGGGTTGAGTATGGTAGCACCGGAGAAGGTGCAATTCAAATTTAAGTTAATTGGTTATGATAAGGATTGGATTACCGCTATAGGTGAACGTAAAGCTTTTTATACAAATATTCCCGCAGGAAAATACACGTTTCAGGTTATAGCAAGCAATAACGATGGAGTATGGAATGAAACAGGTGCAAATTTTAGTTTTACGGTTAAGCCATTTTTTTATGATACCAACTGGTTTCGCATTTTGATCGCTGTTGGATTATTATTTTTAGTTTGGATAGTGATAAGGTGGAGAACGCAGGCCACACGAAAACAAAATGAAATTTTAGAAGCACAGGTGGCCGCAAGAACTCAGGCATTACATGCAGAAAGAAATAGTCTTGAAAAAACGCTTGTTGAACTTAAGACTACACAATCGCAACTCATCCAATCCGAAAAAATGGCCAGCCTGGGTGAACTCACTGCAGGCATTGCACATGAAATACAGAACCCGTTAAACTTTGTAAATAATTTTAGTGAAGTTAATAAAGAATTAATCGATGAATTACAACAGGAATTGAAGACTGGAAAAATTGATGATGCAATTGCTATTTCAAATGATATACGGGATAATGAAGAAAAAATAAATCACCATGGCAAACGTGCCGATGCAATTGTAAAAGGAATGTTGCAACACAGCCGCAGCAGCAGCGGAGTAAAAGAACCAACGGACATTAATGCATTGTGTGATGAATATTTACGCCTCTCCTTTCATGGCCTGCGGGCAAAAGACAAGTCTTTTAATGCAACGATGAAAACAGATTTTGATGAAAGCATTGAAAAAATAAATATCATTACACAGGATATAGGAAGAGTGATTTTGAATTTACTCACCAATGCTTTTTATGTGGTAGATGAAAAAAAGACCCTTCGACAGGCTCAGGGTGACAGCCACTATGAACCCACTGTTTCCATAAGTACAAAAAAAGTTGATTATAAAGTTGAAATCAGTGTTATTGACAACGGCAATGGCATTCCAAAGAACATAGTTGATAAAATCTTTCAGCCATTTTTCACCACTAAACCAACAGGGCAGGGAACAGGACTGGGATTATCGTTGAGCTATGATATTGTAAAAGCACATGGTGGAGAATTAAAAGTGGAGACCAAAGAAAATGAAGGATCGGAATTTTTAATACAACTACCTGTAAATTGATATAATGAAACGATTAATTACGCTAATTGCTCTCACTTCTTTTGTAACTGCCATCAGTTATGCACAGGCCGACAGTTCTGCTTCTTCCGAAATTTCGGGCCTTAAGCAGCAACTTAAAAATGCCGGCAGTGATACCAGTCAGGCATTTGCCCTGGCAAGCCTTAGTTATTTTTATGCATATAGTAATTATGATTCTTCTTTGCTTTATGCCGAAAAAGCCTTGAAGCTTTCTAATAAAATTGACAATGCCAGAGGAAGAGCAAATGCTTTATTAGGTTTTGGTAATCTCTACCTGCGGCAGGGAGATTTCCCCCTGGCCTTGCAATATCAATTTCAGGCGCTGGAATTATGCGAAAAATTCCAATTCGAAAGGGAAAAAGCAATTTCGTTGATGGAATTAGGTTTCACATACGGGTCACTATCGGATAACGTGAGGTCAATGGCTTACGCAAAGCAGGCAAGAGATTTATTCAGCAAAAATTCCTGGGATAACTTTAATGTTGAAAATGAAATTTCAATCAGCAATGTATACATGGCTACCGGTAAGAAAGACAGTGCCCTGTTGTGTATGCAAAAAGTATACGACAACCCAAAAAATCAAGCACTGTTGCAGATCATCCTGGAAGTGTTGGGAAACATACATACCAGCTTCGGCAATTTTAGGGTTGCAAATGAATACCTGCACCGTGCAATTTCATTGGATATAGAAAAAAAGGACCTTTATAGCCTCTCCTGGGCCTATAACAGCATTGCAAAATTATTTAAGGCGACAAAGCAAACTGATTCCTGTATTTACTATGCAACAAAAGGGTTTATAGTAGCCGAAAACATACGCCTCAATGAGGGACTTCTCATCAACAGCCTCCTGCTAACAAATGAAATTGAAGCCAGCGATATCGTCAAAGCACTTTTTTATAGAAAAAAATATGACGATGTTTATAATAAAATGTATGGGCCCGAAAAAGTGCTGGCCTTGCAAAAAACATTGGTAGAGCAACAGGAAAGGGAAAGGCAGGTAACTGAAGACAGGAAAGCAAATGAAAACCGGTTAAAACAGTATGCTTTTATGAGTGGCC
>JBKJLT010000267.1:0-4891 GCA_046596765.1 Ferruginibacter sp.
TAGTAGCTCATCAGTCGAATTGGATTCTGGTTTTGGCTTCTCCTCCACATAAATTTGTGCAGGTTTAGCCAGATACCCTCCAGACGAAGGAGGGGTGCTAGCATCTTTATTAATTACGGTTATTTCTTTTAGAACTTTTGCTGGTTTATCAACGGGAGGAGGATTTTGCGGAATATCAAATTCAATTACTGGTATCTGATCTGTGGCCGAAGATATTTCAAAAAACACAGGAGATTCATCCAACTTATCCCCAGTGTTTTTACTTGGTAATTTCACCGCCGCAATTTCTTCTGTTACTTCTTTCATTACAGGCATCAGTTCATCTTCTGCGGCCTGTAATGCAGGCTGCTCTGTAATTTCAGCAATCGCTGCTTCCTCATCTTCAGCAGTGAGCGAAGTCGAACTATCTTCAAATTGTAAAACCGGCTGCACTATTTTCGCTGCCTGTAGGGCAGGCAGGTTTGCTACCTTTGCAGGCATCTCGAGGGTCATTACAATTTTTTCATCTTTTTGCTCAGCAACTGTTTCTGTTTTTTTCTGAAATGGATCTTTATGATCGAATCCGGTGGCGATTAATGTAATACCGATTTTTCCACCCAAACTATTATCATAACCCAGGCCTAATATCACATCTGTTCCTTCTCCTGCCTGGCTCAATAAATAGTTTTGAATGATTTCCACTTCATCCATCGTAAACTCGTGTTCTCCTTCTGATGAATTGATATTGATCAGTATCCATTTAGCACCACGGATATCATTATCATTCAGCAGCGGTGAGTTGATTGCATTTTCTATTGCCAGTTGTGCTCTGTTCTCTCCTTCTTCTGCAGCACTTCCTAAAATAGCAACACCACCATTTATCATTACGGTACAAACATCTGCAAAATCCACGTTGATCTGGCCGGTGCTGTTAATTACATCCGTAATACATTTTGCAGCAGTTGCCAACACATTATCTGCTTTTGCAAAAGCCTCTTTCATTTTTAAATTCCCAAACTGGTGGCGCAGTTTATCATTGCTTATCACCAGTAATGTATCAACATGATTTTTTAATAACATCACTCCTTCCTCTGCCTGCGCAATTCTTTTTTTGCCTTCATACGCAAATGGTGTGGTAACAATACCAACAGTAAGTATCCCCAGGTCTTTACAAATTTTTGCAAGAATTGGAGCACCACCTGTACCGGTACCACCGCCCATACCGGCAGTAATGAATGCCATTTTGGTATTCACTTCCAGTATACGTTTTATTTCTTCCAGGCTTTCTTCTGTTGCCTGGCGGCCAATTTCAGGATTGGCACCGGCACCAAGTCCCTGCGTTAAATGTGGCCCCAATTGAATTTTGTTAGGCACTTTGCTTTGCGCAATGGCCTGTGCATCTGTGTTGCAGATGATAAAATTCACACCTTCGATATTTTGCGAAAACATGTGGTTTACAGCATTGCTTCCGCCGCCGCCCACACCAATTACCTTGATGATGGAGGATTGATCTTTAGGCAAATCAAAATGTATCATAGTTTTTTTTTAAAAGCCCCCTAAGTCCCCCAAGGGGGATTTTTAAGAGCGTTAGAATTTATACAGCTCAACTTTTCAGTTAGTATAAAAGAAAAATTTTACTGTACGTTAGTTAATGGGTTATGTAAGAACTGTGTTTTTATTTTTTTGAGCCGAGCATTTTTTCATTAATCATCTTCATTGGCGTCGCACTCTTCTACTTTTGTTTCTTTGTTCATCTGACCTCACCCCAACCCCTCTCCATCCTTCGAAAAGCTCAGGTGAGAGGGAACTGGAAGTTGGCAGTTTATTAATTCATTGTTTATTTTACTTATAATCGTTTTCGCTTTTTTCTTCGCACTCATCTTCTCCATTTCCTCCCCCGTCGGGGGAGATAGAGGGGGCTACAACTTCGCATCCTCCTCCTCCTTAAATAAATCAATCAAACCGTTCTTAAATCCATCCATAAAATTCTTAAGCGATTTACGTTGCTTAACTTTTACAGGACCGGCTTCATCAACAACGTCCAATGTTTCATCAACCGGTTGTTGTTGTAGTGAACCAGGAACCTCAACCCTTCTGAATTGTTCTTCAAATTGTTTGTTCTTATTCTCGTAATCATTGTAGCCTTTCAATATTAAACCAATACAGGTGCTGTACATCGGTTTGGCTAATTCGTCAATATGGCCACCTGCCAAATGCTCATTAGGATAACCAATCCTTGCATTCAGGCCGGTAACATACTCTGTTAACTGAATTAAATGTTTTAGTTGAGAACCGCCGCCGGTAAGTATTACACCGCCATTCAATAATCTTGTATCTAAACCAACCTGCTTTAAATGATAGGTTACAAAATCCATGATCTCACTCATACGAGCCTGGATGATGCTGGCAAGGTTCTTAACCGAAATTTCTTTTGGGGCCATACCACGTAAACCCGGTATGGTAATAAAAGCATTGGCTTTTGCTTCATCACTTAATGCGCTGCCAAACTGAATTTTCATTTGCTCGGCCTGTGTTTTTAATACGCCCAAACCGTTTTTAATATCGTTGGTAATATTTTCGCCACCAAAAGGAATTACTGCAGTATGTTTTAAAATACCTTCATAAAAAACAGCCAGGTCAGTTGTACCACCGCCAATGTCCACAATGGCTACGCCAGCTTCAAGATCCTGATCGCACATTACTGCTGCTGCAGATGCCAATGGTTGCAACACCAGGTCTTTTGTTATCAGTCCGGCTTTATCAACGCTGCGGTTAATATTTCTTATCGCATTTTTATCGCCGGTGATGATGTGGAAATTAGCACCCACTTTTACTCCGCTGTAGCCAATGGGGTTTGGAATATTTTGAAAATTATCTACCGTAAATTCCTGCGGAATCACATCAATGATCTGATCTCCGGCAGGAATATAAGTGCGATACTGATCAGCAATCAGCCTGTCAATCTCCTCCTGCCTTATTTCTTCCTCAATACTCTGGCGAACAATGTCGCCACGGGTTTGCAAACTTTTTATATGATGCCCCGCAATACCAACATACACTTCTCCAATCTCCAGGTTAGGATTGCTGTCGTAGCAGTTTTTTAAAGCCATTTCAATAGCCTTAATTGTTTGATCGATGTTCAACACCATACCGTGTTGTACACCATTACTGTTTGCACGGCCAAAGCCAAGTATTTCCAGCTTGCCGTACTCATTTTTACGTCCGGCTATGGCAGCAATTTTGGTTGTGCCGATATCGAGACCTACGATGATGGGTTGTTCCTGATTCATAAAGATTATGTTTTGTGTTTGTGTTTATTTATTTATATGAGTATTAGTAATCGTTTTTATTTTGCATTACTGCTTTTGGTTTTGTTAACGGCTTCTTTATTACAGCCGGTTTTTGCACCGGTTTTATAATTGGCTTAGTTTCCTGTTTTATTGGTGCAGGCTTTAAAATGTTTGTAGCAGGTGCTGTTGCAGGCGGCACCATTAAGGCATTCGCAGTTTCAGCAACAGCCCCCGATTCATAATTATCATCCCTTTGAATTGATTGCTGTATCATCGTACTGTCAACCGTGTTGCGGTTATTATCAGGTTGAATAATTTGCTGCAAAGAATCATTTGCCTGCTGTTGTGTACGGACTGCAAGCATTTGCATGATCTGTAGTGTACGTAACGAATCTGCAGCAATGTCTTCTGCTCCTTTTCTTTTTGCAACAACCTGGTTTTTGTATTGTACATTAATAACACTGTAATTATTCCAGCCGGCTTTAACCATAATTTCTTTATAAAACAGTTTTAGTTTTTGCAGCTTGGCATCAACATCGGTTACATCGCCAAATACAATGAGTTGATTGCCTATTTTAGGAATCATCTCAAACATGCGCTGCACAGTTATATCAACCTGCTCTACCATCGCCATGCTAAACGAATCTTTTTGCAGGGCAAGACTGATTGTTCTGATATCTCCAAGCAGACTGCTATCAACCTTCGACAATATTTTTTTATCAGATGGGAAATTGGTGAACACCGGTAACCTCGCTGAGAATTTATCACTCAGCGGCAGTATAGTTAAATCAATATCAATATAAAAAGTTGTGCCGGTTCTTGTAAAAACCCTGGCAATGGGTTCACGTTCCTGCACCATCACCTTCAACACTTCATTATTATCAAAGAACAGTTGTGCCGATTTTATCCATACATTTTTTTTCAGTTCAGCTTCCAGCTTTTTTAAATTAAAAGAACCTATGGCTTTACCACCGGGGTTAGCCGATTCGCCTACTGTTATGGAATTGAGTATATCTTTTTTATCTACAAAAAAATTATTACTTACGCCATGTATATTAATTTCAACTCCTTTGCATTGATGTACACCCTTACTTTTGATACCGGAAGCCAGTAAAAAAACTGTAGCTCCGCCCAGTGCAATCCAAAGGGTTGCAAGCAGGATGTTTTTTATGGTATATCGTTTTTTCATTTCCGGCCCCCTCTATCTCCCCCGACGGGGGAGGAAATGGAGAAGATTGTGATTTATTACTTTTTATTAATCAAAATATTTTTTATTTGTTCAACCAGTGTATCAATGTCGCCGGCACCGGCTGTAATTAATAATTCCGTTTTATTGTTCTTTATCCAATCCAGCACTTGCTCTTTATCTAAAACCTGTTTGTTATTAATTTTCATTTTATTTAAAACCATTTCGCTGTTAACGCCTTCCATCGGCAACTCTCTAGCCGGGTAAATAGGTAACAATATCACTTCATCAGCCATGTCCAGGCTTTCTGCAAAGCCATCTGCCAGGTCCCTTGTACGGCTGTACAGGTGTGGTTGAAAAATAATGCTGCATCTTTTTTAGGAAACAAATTTTTTGCCCCTGCTATCAATGCTCTTAATTCTTCGGGATGATGTGC
>JBKJLT010000347.1:0-2558 GCA_046596765.1 Ferruginibacter sp.
CAAATGTTGTAAACCTTGCAGGTGAATTAAGCATTCCTGCTACTGTTGCATACCTGAGCGGATTAACGTGCCTGGTTACAAATGATGGATTACCGGTACACCTTGCCGCAATAGCTAATTGCCCAACTGTTGGACTTTATACTTACAGGGAAAATATTGGTGCATGGGAACCTGCTTTTATCAAAAAATTTATTGGTATCCGCACAGATGTGTTGTGCAAGAAATGTAATAGTGCTTATTGTCCAAACCCTGTTTGCCTTACCTATACAAAATATCAAACAGTGTCAGTTTACGTTAAAAAAATCATTGACTCAAAAATAAATATTAATGAGTCTGTACTGCTATATTCAGGCAATAGTTTTTTAAACTATAAAAATGGATAAAGCTTATCCTGCTTTTACTATCCTGGTAAATTCTTCTGATGGTTTCGAAGACTGCTGGTTGCCCTTTTTTAAATTATTTACTATACAATGGCCTCAGTGTAAAAATCCTGTACTACTAAATACTGAGTTTAAAAGTTTCGATTATCCGGGATTAAAACTCAGGGCATCAAAATCAAATGCCGCCAGCCCAAACCGGAAACTCACCTGGAGCGAATGTCTTATAAATGCACTAGGCAAAGTAGAAACTCCGCTTATACTCTACCTCCAGGAAGATTATTTTTTTGAGAACAAGGTTAATGAGGAGAAGATTAATGAGTTTGCTGCGATGATGATTGCAAATAAAGCGATCAAATACATAGGCCTTACTCCTACAGGCAATTCAGGGCCTTTTACTGGTTATGAAAACAATCCCGATCTCTGTACAGTTTCACATACAGCAAACTACCGTATATCTACACAGGCAGGTTTGTGGCAGAAAGAAACATTGCTTTCATACTTACGGCCTGAGGAAAATGGCTGGATGTTTGAAATTTTTGGAACACAACGGTCAAAAAAACGGGCCGAATTATTTCTCACTGTAAACAGGGAAAAATACAATCCAGGAAAGGAAACTATAGTCAACTATACGCATACCGGCATTATTAAAGGCCGGTGGCACAAGGCAATGCCTGAACTATTTAAAAAATATGGCATTGAAACAGATTTCACTAAAAGAGGCTTTTATGAGGCCAAACCCTACATCTTAAGAAAAATTGAAACTGCTGGAAAGCTCATAAAGAACCCTGTTCAATTCCTTCGCGGCATGTGGGGATAAATAAACAGTATGGAAACAGAAGAACTAAAAAAATTGTTGAAGCCTTATTTGTGTGAGGACAAAGTAAGGGTGGGAAGTGTTTATGATGGCGGATATATTCTGCCTGCAAGTGCAATAAAAAATGCGGGTGTCCTTCTTTCTTTCGGCGTATCTACAAACATTGATTTTGAAAAAGAAATGGCAGCTTTAAACCCGGCTCTTAATATCTACATGTATGATCCTTTTATTGGAGTGCTCCCCGATCTTAAAAGATTGATATTAAGGATTACCGGCAAAACAGTTTCTATTCGCAGGGATATTAAACTACCACTAAATGATTCATACAAAAATCCGCCGGGCTTAATATCGGACACTATCGGGCGATTTTTTCATTGGAGAAAGTTTTATGGCTTCATCGCAAAAAAAAACATACATTTTTACAAAACAGGCCTGCGGGATTATAATGATAAAATGTTTACTTCTTTTCCCGAAATGTTTAGTAAACCTTTTTTAAAAGATAAGCGGAATATTATTGTTAAGATGGATATTGAAGGGGATGAATATAAAGTGTATAAACAAATGCCCGGCTATCTCTCTGCAATTGATGTTATGCTGCTGGAAGTTCATGAAGTAAAAGATAATGTAGCAGCGTTAACAGATATGATACGTATGTTTAAATCGGGCGGACTGATTTTGTTTCATGTTCATGGAAATAATTCGGATGTGCTGGTTGAAAATACCAGTATTCCTAATACACTTGAGTTGTCATTTGCACGGGATCCCTACACAAAGCCGGTTTATGACACTGCATCATATCCTCATGCAACGCTTGACTCGCCTACCAATCCAAAGTACCAGGACTACACACTTGATTTTTTGACAGCCTTTCATTCCTGATCGTTTTACATGTTTAGAAGTACAGCAATAGTTACGATCCTTTCTCTTGGTGTGAGTGTTGTTACATTTTTCAACCAGCTGATTTTAGCCAAGTATTTTGGAGCAGGCACATCAATGGATATTTACCTGGCTTTTACGAGTGTTCCATTATTAGTTTCAGGCTTAATTCTGGCGGCGTTAAGTTACTCACTTACGCCTCACTTGATTCTTGAAAGGGCTTTATTAAAAGAAAATTTCAACCCCTATGTAAATAAGCTGTTTGGAAGAATTGTTAAGTATAGTTTCTTTATATGTGTTGCCGGATGTATCTGCCTGTTACTTTTGAAAACATGGCTGTACCCACAGGCAATCTCTAAGCGTGCAGATGGAAACTGGATAGCTGTTTTTGCCTGGCTCTCGGCCTTTATTACTGTGCCCGTTGGCTTTCTGACGAGTTATGCCAATTCCATAAACAGGTTCAAAACTCCGCTGCTTCTCAGCTTTTT
>JBKJLT010000358.1:0-3513 GCA_046596765.1 Ferruginibacter sp.
GTTCTTAAGCGGTGCAACTGTTGTGGTTATAAATAGTGTAGCATTAATAATCTGTATCTTATCGGTGTATTTGGCAACAGTTTTGCCCATCACTTCTTCCCACACATCTTCTATACGTAATGCCTGTATGCCAGCTTTAAGGCGGCTTTTTTGCAAAAACTGTTTAATGGCATCCTGTAAAGAAATTTCTCCCATGCCACAAAAATAAGTTATTTGCTTCGCAAATGTTTATTGCCACTGAGGCACGGAAGCACGGAAAAAATACAGAAAAATATATCTTCTTTTCTGTGCTTCAGTGCCTCAGTGGCAAATTGCAATCTGCCGCAGGCAGAATCTATAAACCAATCTGTGTTAATCTGTGAAATCCGTGGCAAACCTTTTTTTTGCTGAAGGCAAAAAATTACAACTCAATTATCTGGTAAGCCGTATTTAATTTTTCAAAGGCTTCCTGCAACCGTTCTTTATGGGTATCGGTAATAAAGACCTGTCCTTCGTTTTCATTGCAAACCCAGTGTAACAGTTGCTGCATACGGTTATCATCTAATTTTTCAAAAACATCATCTAATAAAAGTAACGGGGCAAAACCTTTATTTTCTTTCAGCATTTCAAACTCGGCCAGTTTTAAAGCAAACAATAAACTTTTGCGTTGCCCCTGCGATGCTGTTGTTTTAAAAACCTGCCCGTTTAATTGAAAAACAATATCATCTTTATGAACACCGGCATTGCTGCGTTGCGCCATAAAATCTTTTTGCCGGTAATTATTAAGCAGATCATAAAAGCTGCTGTCGTGTAACCTGCTGTCGTATTGGAGTGTAATGGTTTCATTATTATCGGCAATGCGGTGGTAAAATTTTTGCACCAGCGGTATCAATGCGTCGGTAAAAGCTTTTCGTTTTGTAAATATAAAATTGCCAGGTGCAATTAACTGCTCATCCAGCACTTCCAGCAATTGCCAGTCTGTTTTTCCCTGCTCTGCAAAACTTTTCAATAAACTGTTTCGCTGCAGCAATACTTTATTATAAATTACCAGTTGCTGCAGGTAATTGGCATCCATCTGACTTAAAACTGTATCCATAAACCGGCGCCGTTCTTCGCTGCCATCGGTTATTAAACTAATATCATCCGGTGCAATCATCACCGCCGGAAATTTGCCGATATGCTCCGACAGTTTTGTGTATTGCACCCCGTTCAATAAAATTTCCTTTTTACCTATTCCTCTGAAAATGCAAACGATTTCATCTGTTTTTTTTTGTATTTCCTTTCGATCTTCGCTTACATCTTCTCCGTTTCCTCCTCCGTTGGAGGAGATAGAGGAGGCTTCAATCCTAAACCCATCGCTTTCAAACTGCGCATTCAGCCCATCTGCTTTTGTAAAATAACTTTTGGTAAAACAGCAGTAGTATGCAGCATCCAGCAGGTTAGTCTTGCCTTTGCCATTGAGGCCGCAAATACCGGTAACCCTTTGCGTAAAATCAAAAGTAGCAAATTGATAATTTTTAAACTGCGTAAGGGATATTTTGCTGAGAAAAATCATGGGATGCAAGATACAAAGGTATATGCCTTTTATAGTACAGGCAATTAAGTATCTTTAGTTTATGCAGATGATCTGTTGAAGCACCAAACCTTTTATTTTTTTTTTCGTTTATAATACTGATGAGAAAAGTATTTGCTATAGCAACTTTATTATTAACATGCACATCAGTTGCTTGGGCGCAATCTGTAAAACTGGGTTGGGCAAACAGTATGGCTGGTGACTCCTACGATGGTTGCAGGGCAATTGCGCTGGATGATGCAGGCAATGTATATGCAACAGGCTACTTTTCCACCACCGTTGATTTTGATGCAGGTCCGGGCGTTTTTAACCTCGCCGCCGTAAATGCCGAAGATGCTTTTATGGCCAAATACGATCCGGCAGGTAAATTAATATGGGCTAAAGCCATTGGAGACTTTCGTTACCAGGCCGGCAATGCATTAACACTGGATGCCAGCGGTAATATTTATGTAACCGGTATCTTTTTTGGTACTACCGATTTTGATCCGGGCCCCGGGGTTGCCAATTTAGTTTCGGCCGGAAATGAAGATATTTTTGTTTGCAAATATGATAATACAGGAAATTTTATCTGGGCCAAAAAATTTGGCAGCCCAACCAACGATTTTTGTAACGCTATTAAATTAGATGCTGCCGGAAACATTTACATAAACGGCTATTTCGAAAATACTGCCGACTTTGATCCTGGCCCGGGCGTTTTTAACCTAGTGTCGGCAGGCGCAACAGATATATTTGTTTGTAAATTGAATAACAACGGTAATTTACAATGGGCCAAACAAATTGGCGGGCCTTCATCAGATGTGGCTTTTGATATTGACCTGGATGAGCAGAATAACGTTTACAGTACGGGCTTTTACTTTGCTACGGTAGATTTTAATCCCGGCTCCGGCGTTTTTAATTTAACATCAACTGGCATGGGCGATGGCTTTATCTTAAAATTAAGTAGCGGCGGGGTTTTCATAAATGCAGGTAAAATGGGGGGCAACAGCAGGGTACGTGGCAGCAGCCTTAAAATTGATAAAACCGCTCATGTTTATGTAACAGGCCATTTTGATGGTGAGGCAGATTTTGATCCAGGCAGCGGAAGCAATTTATTGAATTCGCCGGTTGATGATGATGATATATTTATTGGTAAATACGATCTTAATTTAAACCTGGTATGGGTAAAGCAAATTGGTGGCCCATCGTACCAAAAAGTATTTGAAATTGAAACGGATGGTTCAGGTAATATTTATACAACCGGCCATTACAACGGTACAGCCGATTTTGACCCCGGCCCGGCAGAACAAAAACTTACTGCTACAGGCGACCCCGATATTTTTGCTTTAAAACTTAATGCTGCCGGCGAATTTGTTTGGGTAACCCAGGCAACCGGTAATTTTTTTGGCAGTGGTTATTCACTTAAGGTAGATAAATTGGATAACATTTATGTGGGCGGTACTTTTGAGGGTACAAAAGATTTTGACGCCGGCCCCCTTGAAGTAAAGCGAACCTCCGCAGGCGGTAGCGAAATGTTTATTGAAAAATTACGGCAATGCCCCAATGCGGCCATCACACAAATTTTAAACATTACAAGCTGCACTTCCTATAAACTGGGTAACATAATCTATGATTCAACCGGTATCTATACACACTTTGTTTTAAATGCAACGGGCTGCGATAGTATTGTAATTACCTTAAACCTTATCATTAACCGGATAATAAAAAATGTAGCAGTTAATATTTGCCAAAACGAATTTTATACCGCCGGTGGCGGTGCACAAACAAAAACCGGTATTTATTATGATACGCTGAAAACGGCTACAGGATGCGATTCTGTTGTGGTTACACATTTATTTGTGAGTGACAAACCAAAACCAATTCTTGGTGCCGATAGAAATATTTGCGAAGGCCAGACAGTTTTACTCAATCCCGGAAATTTTGAAACCTACCTCTGGCAAGACTTATCAACCACACAACAGTAC
>JBKJLT010000427.1:0-4570 GCA_046596765.1 Ferruginibacter sp.
CCCGCAGGGAAAAATTATTGCAACTGATTTAAGAGAAAGTGCATTGCAAAGTAAACTGGCAGAAGTTTTGAAATAAGATTTCATACTATCTACCTTAAATTAAAAACTCCAATCAAATAAATGATTGGAGTTTTTAATTTACTTAGAAATTATTTTAGTTGTCTGTCATTAATTTATTAAGCGCCATTTCATTGGCCGAAATAGGCCAGATATAACCCTGATCAGATGGTGCTTTTGCAGGTACGGCTCCTTTTCCAGGAATGGTTTGCAATAAACGCATCAGGTCATTGTTACGTAATCCTTCTCCCAGGAATTCAATTCTTCTTTCCAGTAAAATAGCTGCAATCAGTTGTGCCTGTGTTGTAGAAGCAATTGTTACACTTGCATCTGAACGCCTGCGAACAGCATTTACCAAAGCCAGGCCTCTTGGATCGGCAGTTGCAGCATTTGTTCTTGCAAGCGCTTCTGCCAGGTTTAATAATACTTCCGAATAACGAATAACTGGAGGGTAGTCCAAAAATGGAGAACCATTTGGATATTTATTTACAAATCTCTTATTTGTTACTGCGTTAAAAAAAAGAAGCCCCCTTCTTGCATCACTATTAGGCCATCCTATCAAATCACCAACAATACCCAATGGATTTAAGGAGTATTCTGCTGAACCTGGATTGGTTAAATTGCGTACAAAATAAAATGCCAGCTGGTTTTGTACAGTAGGATTATCTCCAGCCGAGATACTCATTGGAAATGAAAGTATTGATTCTGTTGTATTAAATGTTGAATATACTGTTGCAATATTGGGTTGCAATGCATGGGCTACACCAGTAGTAGCGGTGAAGGGCGGTGTTGTTCCGGCACTTACAATTTTATTTGCTTCTACTATTACATTTGGATAATCCTGCATTGACAAATATACCCTTGTTTTTAAAGCAATGGCAGTGTTGCGGTGTGCACGGATAGTGTTGAGTTCTGCCGTGGCATTGGTTAAAGGCAGGTTGGCTTCTGCAAAATTAAGGTCGGTTAAAATTTGAGCATACACTTGTGCTACAGTGCTTCTTGCCAAGTCAGAAGAACCCGGCCCTTTTATTGGAGTTATACGTAATGGCAAACCCAGTCTGCTTCCTGCCCCATCGGCAAAAGGCCTTGCATAATATTGCAATAGACTGTAGTAACAGAGTGCTCTGATAAACCTTGCTTCTCCTAGGTAATTGTTCGTTAATGCAGGTGTAGCTATTAAAACCGTTGGTCCTTTAGCGGCAACACCTTCTATTGTAAGGTTGCAAAGGTTAATGGTAAAAAACGCCTGAGCCCAAAGATTGATAACGGAATTGGTTGATGTTCCTGTTGGATTTAAGGCCCACACATCTGCTCCGGTAACTATGTTGCCGGTTTCATTTAAAAAATCTTCTCCACGTATATCACCATATACTATATAACGCCCTCCATAAAAAGCTCCTGCTTTTGTATTGGAGTACAAAGTGCGTACATTACCAAGAATACGTTCAGGCGTATCAAAAGCTGTTAAATCGCTAACACTTGTTTGTGGTACAGGTGTCAAAAATTCTTTCTTACATGAAATACCGGTAATTAATACCAAACTTAACCCTATTATATATTTGAATTGTTTTTTCATTTTGAAAAAAATTTAATTTTTATTATTTTTTTATTAGAAGCCAATATTTAATCCAACAGTCATTGTACGTCCGTTAGCAAGTGTATTTCTGTCAACACCCTGCCCGGTTGATGCTCCGTTTCCGTTTGAGGAAACCTCAGGATCTGGACCCGGATATTTGGTGAATATAAAAAGATTTTGACCACTTGCATAAAACCTGATATTGGTTATTTTAACTTTCTTTAAGCCTTCAACGGGGAAATTATACCCAAAAGTTAAGTTTTTAAGTTTAATAAAATCTCCTTTGAATACATTAAAACTTATTGGTAAACCAGATCCGTTTGATACGTTATCGTTAAAAACTGGTCTAGGTATATTTGTAATGTCTCCAAATTTCCTCCAGCCATTTAAAACATCAACCGAGTTGTTCCAAAAGCGCTGATCGTGCAAGCCGGCATTGGTACCATAATAAAGTGAGAAGCCAGCCTGATAGGTAAACAGTACATCCATATCGAAATTCTTATATCTGAAAGTATTGCTAAAACCACCAATTGCTCTGGGATTTGGATTGGCATACATAACTGCATCTGCAGCAGGATTAATGGTATTAGCAGCTCCAGTCTGTGTATTATATCGGGTACCATCTGTATTTTGCCAAGTAAATTCACCTGCAGGGAGGGTGCCAAAGCGATATAATATTGCATTACCAGCCTGGTTATAAAATATCCTTCTTCCTGTAGCAGGGTCGGCACCGCCAGAACGAATTACATAAAGATAACCGGCAGGAAAGCCTACTGCAGTACGATTTACTGTTTCTAAAGTACCGGTTACTGTAAGTATTTGGGTAAGCCCCGGAGCCAATGCAGTTACTTCATTTCTGTTGTTGGTGTAGTTAAAGTTGGTGGACCAGGTAAAGTTTTTAGTATTAATAATGTTACCTGAAAGCGTGAGTTCAATACCCTTGTTGTACATTTTACCTACGTTTTGTAACACAGAATTGGGTACGCCGGTTGAAGGGGCCTGAGGAACCCTCAAAATCAAATTGGAAATATCATTTTTATAGTAAGTCACTTCCAGATTCATTTTGTCTTTAAAGAACCCGATATTAGCACCAATATTTAATTGTTTACTGGTTTCCCATTTCAGGTTGGGATTTCCTGCATTATTAAAAGTTAAAATAGGAAGCGTACCGTAAGCCCCAACTGAGTTAAATGTTGAATAAGTTTCGAAATCTCCAATACCTGCTGTGTTACCTACTTTACC
The DNA here is from genome assembly GCA_046596765.1 of Ferruginibacter sp. Classification (GTDB taxonomy): domain Bacteria; phylum Bacteroidota; class Bacteroidia; order Chitinophagales; family Chitinophagaceae; genus Ferruginibacter. The sequence continues at coordinate 2,876 of JBKJLT010000427.1, forward strand.
ATAACTACCCTTTAATTTAAGGCTGGAGAAAACCTTGCGGATATTTGGTCCCCAGAATTTTTCTTCAGTAACTTCCCAGGCTGCAGAAAATCCATAAAAAGTTTCTCTTGCGTTTGGTATTGCTGAATATTCATCACTTCGCACATTAGCACTTATAAAATACTTTTTCTTATAGTTGTAATTAAACCTTCCAAATTGCGATTGCAGGTAATTTTCGCCCAAGCCCAGGTTGGTGTTTACATCAGTAGTAAAACCACCCTGTATTACATTGTAAACTGGGTCGGTAACCACCCTACGGGTTAAACCAAACTGGTTGGTTGTTCTGCGGTCTTGCTCAAGCCCACCCAATAAACTAAAGCTGTGCTTTTCTTTAAAAATTTTGTCAATCTGCAAAGTATTGCTCCAGGTCCATCTTTTAAATTTACTCAGGCTGGCAAATGCATCACCGTTATTTGTAACCCCGTCGCCATGGCGGGCATCACGAAAAATGTCATTGTCAACAAATATGTAATCAACTCCATAGAGCGATTTGAAGGTAAGCCAGCTAACTGGCTTTACTGTTATGTTTACATTAGACTGAATGTGATTGGTTTCGCTGTTAGAGCGGTTTTTATCAAAAATGAAAGCGGGGTTAGTAAACCCAACCTGGCCTGTACTAAGAGCATTACCCTGCTGCCCAATAAAATTCCCCTGAGTACTTAAATTATATGAACCGTCATTATTGTAGGGGCTCACACTGGGAGAATTTACCAGTGCCAGGCGGCCAAAACCACCGGTTGCAAAGGCGTCGCCCAAAGAACCTGTTGCCGCAGCAACCTGATTAAGCTCGTTGGAGTAAGAGATTTTACCTCCAATGCTTAAATATTTACCTACCCTACTGTCCACATTCATCAGAATATTTTTACGGACAAAATCATTATTACGTAATATGCCTTCCTGGTTGGTATAGCCCGCAGAAAAGTAGTAAGTCGTATTTTCGCTTCCACCAGATACATTCAGATTATGATCCTGGTTAAAACCCTGGCGGTAAATTACATTACCCCAGTTAGTATTGATGGGGTTTCCATCGGGGCCGGCAGTTAGATTGAATCTAGTAAAACCTGGATTCCCCGGGATAGTAGTGTTAACACCAAGCGAAGTAGATGCAACATAATTTTTATAATCGGTATACTGTTGGGCATTTAAAACCTCAGGTACACCATAAGGAGTGGTGAAACCCATGGATACATTGTAGTTGATTTTGGTTTTACCAGCTCTACCTCTTTTAGTGGTAATAAATACCACGCCATTTGCAGCACGGCTACCATAAATAGCTGTAGCAGCAGCATCTTTTGCAATGTCCATACTCTCGATATCGGCAGGATTAATACTGGCCAATGCATTACCGGCTGCATTGGAGCCCGCCAAGTCTCCTGTTGTTACAGGTGTACCATCAACTACAATTAATGGAGAAGAGCTTAAAGAAAGAGAATTAGTGCCTCGAATACGGAAAACCGGTGGCGCATTTAAAACTCCACTTGGTACGGTAATTTGTACACCTGAAGAACGACCAGCAAGTGCCTGTTCAAAACTCTGAACCGGTTTTTCTGCAATTACAGTTCCTTTTATGGCAGTTAAACTTCCGGTAACCTCTCTTCGCTTTTGTGTACCATAACCCACTACAACCACTTCTTCCAGCTTAGAATCTACAGATCT
>JBKJLT010000047.1:0-5733 GCA_046596765.1 Ferruginibacter sp.
TCTTAAAACACGGTGGATGATGACATTGGGTGCAATTGTATTTTTTGTAAGTTTTTCAGGATCAATTACAACCAGGCCACCAAAAGTTGGCACCAATATTTTACCATCGGTAGTAATGGCTGAATGCCGGGAGCCAACACACTGACGGTTGCGCATGCCATCACCATCATTAAACAACTGCCAGTTGATCCTGTTTATTTTCTTATCAAGGTAATCAGTTAACTCCTGTTTTTTTGCCCTTACTAAGCCGGCAGCAGAAGGAAACCATACATAACCTTTATGGTCGGGTAAAAAGTCAAACAAAGAATTTTCGGGAAGCCCGTCTTTAAAGCTGATGTTTGACATGGTTCCATTTTTATACCTTGATATTCCCATGCTGGTAGTAAGCCAGATAGTGCCATCAGCATCTTCGTAAGATTTAAAAACTACAATAGTTGGAAGCCCTGGAATATCACTAAAAAATGTAGGCTTACCTTCATTATCAATCAATAACATTCCTTTATTGTAAGTAGTAACCAACCAATTGCCATTTGCTAATTTGCGGATAGAACTTATAAACAAGGTTTTAAAATCAATTGCGGGAAATTTCAATAGCTCTATTTCATCTTTATTATTCAAAAAACCGATTCCGGAATATGGAATAGCAAACCACATTTTTTTTTGCGCATCCTCGTAAGCAAATCTTAATTGACCGTTTGATTTTATTAGTTGCTCACCGGTGGCTGTAATTTTAAATGTGCTGGTTCCGCAAGCCCAAATATTTTGTTTTGAATCCTGATACAAAAAATAAATTTCACTGCCAAGGTTGGCCAGCGCAGGATTTTTAGCCTGGTAGGGATGAACCACTCCATTCTCTATCCAAAAAAATTTGCCCATAGAAGCCACCAGACACCGGGTACTATCCACCATCGTAACGGCTGAAACCCGGTTGTTGATTAAACCTTCTTCTTTTGAATAATTTACAAACTTACTGTAGCTGAGCTTAAGTACTCCGGTTTCTGAAGCAATCCAAATATTGCCTTCCTTATCCTCAATGATATTCTTAATATTTTGAGCATTTGTGAAATAATTTTGGGGCAGAAAAATAAATCGGGCGGCGCCTGGCTGAAGGTAAGCCACTCCTTCAGCATTACGAACCCAAATACCGCCTTTATGGTCTTCCGTAATTAAACCACCTGGATAATCTCCAAAATATTGAAAAGGCTGTTGCATGCCGGGATAGGGTACCACTGAATGGCCATTCCAAATAAATAATCCTTTGCTGGTAGTCAACCAAACCCGGTCTTTCTTATCAACATAAAGCTCAAAGTACCTTGTGTCCGGGATTATACCTTCCTTTAATGAAAGTACCTGCATTTTTCCTCTGCCGTATATTACAGGATTTCCAGCGGCATCCCTCCTCCATTGATATCCTGAGCGGTCCACTCTATTTTTGGAAAATAGTGTACCATCTTTAAAATAATGGTCAACAGTAGCACTGTCCAAACTCTTATAGGTATTAGACTGTATATTAAAAAATATAAGGCGATCGTTTATGTCACCTGTATAAAACAGTAGTTCATTATTTTTTGATTGCGCAAGAAATCGTAGGTTGTAAAATTTTTTAAGATACGATTTGAATACGCCATTTTTATAAGCTAACAAACCGCTGCTTTCTGTTGGGAACCAAAGCGTACTGTCCTCAGTTTCTAGAATAATGTTTACTTTATCAGTTTTCATTTCAGGAACGTTGCGTGAATTGAAGGCGGTAAAATTTACACCGTCAAAACGCGTAAGACCATTATAACTGGTCATCCACAAAAAACCATCTTTGCTTTGATGAATTGTAAGTATCAGATCGTTTGGCAAACCTTTTTTTGAATCCCAATGTTCTACTTTAAATTGGGGCAAAGGGTTATTGTTTTGTGCAGGAGTAGAAGTGCAAAAAATTACAGAGAGGAAAATCAAAATAGATTTTTTCATCACTAATTAGTTTTGATTGGTAGTTCAATAATAAATTCTGAGCCTATGCCTTCTGTTGTTTCAACCTTCAACTCTCCGCCATGCCCTTTGGTTACAATATCATAACTCAAGCTCAATCTCAATCCTGTTCCCTGCCCGGTGGGCTTTGTGGTAAAAAAGGGTTGAAATATTTTAATTTTCATTTCTTATTAAGTCTTTTATTTTCTTTACCGGGAGGTAAAAAGTTTTCACCAGTTATTACTTTTCTTCCTGTTTTTTGTTCCAGTGCAAGCCTTGCGTCTTTTGCAATTTTGCCCCCTTTCTTTCCGGCAAAAGCATTTTGTGTTACACCTTTTGCTTTGTCTGTTTCGGCAATTTGTCTTGTAGATAATTCTGCTAATGCAGTGAAGATTAATTCTGCTTCGCTCATGTGGTCTCTTAAATTTTGAGATTTTAGGCTTTTTAAAATTTTATGCTGCTTTACACTCAGCCCTGCCCATTCGGTGTGAATGATATTTGTTAGAAATGCAAACTCATCTCCTTTTTTAACCCCACTTTCTTGCCAATAATCGGTGAGTTTATTTCTTGTTTCCTGGCCGGTCATTCTTTGCTGTATCCACTTTTCACTCCGGCCAAGCTTCTGCCAGTTTTCTCTTGCTCTATCTAAACTTTGCTCCGGGTCAGCAATTTCTTTCATCCTTTCATAGCCTGTTTTGGCCAGCCATTGCTTAAATGGTTCTGCTTTGGGTGAGGGGATGGATTGGATAAGGCGCAGGAGTTGTTCGGTATCAGCTACATCGGTAATCCTTAGTTTTCCATCGCTGGCCTTCATTTTCAACTGTCCGATTTTTTCGGACAGTTCACTTCCTTCCTTTTTAAGTTTTGTTTTTAAGTCATTCCAGTATTTTCTTCCCCTGTCTGTACCTGTAAGTATTTCAATTACATCAATAATGGAGAAATACCATTTTTGTTGTTCTTCATCCCAATGCGTTCTTACTTTTTGCTGTTCAAATAGTTTTACTTCGTTTTTCATTTGTTAAATATTTGTTGGCAGTAAAATAGTAAATGTTGTTCCCGACTGAGCTGAAGCTTCGGAGGACATGCCTTCTCCTTCCTTTGTTTCAACTTTCAGTTCACCACCATGTGCTTTTACAATATCATAACTCAAACTCAATCCTAATCCAGTTCCCTGCCCTGTAGGTTTGGTGGTAAAGAAGGGTTGAAATATTTTGTCCATTACTTTTTGTGGAATGCCGTTGCCATTATCGCTTACAGAAATTAAAACTTTATCACCAACTTTTTTAGTGCTTATGGAAACAGTTGGCTCGTAAGGCTGTCCGGCTGAGCTTGTCGAAGCCTTCTTTTTTTCATCCACCACATAAAAAGCATTCGTCAATAAATTCAACACCACTCTTCCAATATCCTGCGGGATGATATTTATTTTTCCAATACTTTCGTCAAAATCAGTTTTTATTGTTGCATTAAACGATTTGTCTTTTGCACGCAAGCCATGGTAGGAGAGGCGTAAATATTCATCGCACAAAGCATTGATATCTGTTGGTTCTTTTAAACCACTGCTACTTCGACTGTGTTGCAACATTCCTTTTACAATAGCATCGGCTCTTTTGCCGTGGTGGTTTATTTTTTCAAGGTTTTGTTTGATGTCATTCAGCAGTTCATTTTCTAATGCTTCGTCTCTTGTACCTTGTTCCTTGTTTCTTTCTTCTTGTATTTCTTGTATTAATTCATTACTTACTTCGCTAAAATTATTCACGAAGTTGAGTGGGTTTTGAATTTCATGGGCAATGCCTGCAGTGAGCTCGCCCAACGAAGCCATTTTTTCGGATTGTATCAATTGGTTTTGCGTCATTTTCAGGTTGGATAGTGTTTTTTCCAGTTCTGCGTTTACTTTCTGCTTGTGCTTATTGTTCCTGTAGAGATAAGTAGCTACAACAAGTACTATTATCAAACCACCGATCAATGCTAATTGTTTTTGTTTGTTTTGTTTTTCAATTATGAGGGTTTCATTTGCTCTTTTTTGCTCGAGCTCATACAGAATGGTTTGTTGCAATTCTTTCAGTCTTGATTTGCCGGTGATGCTATTTTTTACTATGGAAAAAATTGACTGGTATTTGTAGGCGCTGTCGTACTTTCCTATCCTTGCAAAATGCTCAGCCATCAGTTCGCTGCTTTCCTGGATGCCATTTAGAAATTTTACATTTTCGGCAACCTTGTAGGCTGCTGCTGCATATTTTATACTGGAGTCAAATTGCCTGTTGCCAAGATAAAGCTTTGCCAATAGCAGGTTATTCATGGTAAGATTTCTCATATCGTGGTCGGTATTTGCTTCAACAATACCCTGCCTGTAACTACTAATGGCACGGGGAATATCATTTTTGAGCGTGTAAGCATTGCCAATTCTGAACATTAATTCCGGCCGGGTATATTCAAATCTGTTCGTTGTTTTCAATGTGGCTTCGTAAACCTCGTTCAGATAAATCAGGGCCGAATCAGGTTTTTTCATCAGGTTATAAACGTTGCCTATGTTGGATAATTCGTTGTGATACCTGCCGTAATATGCTACAGCTTTATACAGATCCCGGGAAAGAAAATAATATTCATTTGCTTTATTATAATCGCCCAGTTCCATATAAACATTTCCTATCCGGTTAAGGGCCAAAGCAATAGTGTTTGTATCTTTTAATTGCTCACTTATTTTAAGTGCTTCATACTGGCACTGTAAAGATTCGGGTAAGCGGCCACTAAAAAGCAGGGTGAAACCTTTAATGGATAAAGCAATAGCCTTTAGTTTATCGTTCTTTATTTTTATTGACAACGTAACGCAGGAATCGGCATATAGCCTGGAACTATCAAAACTGGAAAACCGGTATGCAGAAGCCAAATCAATAAAGATGCGGCATTTTACAGAATCTTCCTTTGCGTTAGCCAGGTCAGCTTTTAACTTTTCTACCTGGTAGTAGTTATACTGGCAAAATGTAACCTGCCAACAGGCGGTTATCAACAACAAAAAACAGATTAGTTTTTTCATACAAAGATTTATACGGGTAAGTTTATATTAAAAATCGTTCCGTCCCCTTCGGTTGTCTCAACAGTTATTTCTCCTCCATGAGCTTTAATAATATCATAACTCAAACTCAAACCCAATCCTGTACCCTGCCCGGTAGGTTTGGTAGTGAAGAAGGGTTGAAATATTTTATCCAATACTTTTGGGGGAATGCCGTTGCCGTTGTCTTTTACACTGATCAAAACTTTATCGCCAACTTTTTTTGTGCTTACAAAAATAGTAGGGTCGTAAAGGGTTGCCAACCTTTGAAAGGTTGGCAACCCTGCTGCTACCTGTTTTTTCTTTTCATCCACCACATAAAATGCATTAGTAATTAAATTTAAAATAACTCTTCCAATATCCTGCGGAATAATATTGATGTTGCCGATGCTCTCATCAAAATCTGTTTTCATCGTTGCATTAAAAAATTTATCCTTTGCACGCAAACCATGATAAGCCAATCTTAAATATTCATCAGCCAGTGCATTGATGTTTGTTGGTTCTTTTACACCGCTGCTGCTGCGGCTGTGCTGTAACATTCCTTTTACAATATCTGCTGCTCTTTTGCCATGATGGTTTATTTTTTCCAGGTTTTTAATAACATCATTCGCAATTTCTTTTGCATCGGCAACATTTCCAAGGTCCAGTTCCGTTTTCATTTCATCCAGCAGTTCTGTACTTACTTCGCTAAAATTATTAACAAAGTTCAACGGGTTTTGAATTTCATG
>JBKJLT010000194.1:0-24546 GCA_046596765.1 Ferruginibacter sp.
GTTTATGACGAAGAATTTGAAGAAATTACCACTTTACTCTTTGAAAAAGTAAAGTTGGGACAGATTATTTGCGTTTACTCAGACTTATCGGAAACCGAAATTCAAAATGCACCACAAAGGGTTAGAGATTACTTTGCAGACTTACCAAAAGAACATATGCAGTTTGTTGAAGTGACGGAGGAAGCCTACGAACTTGCACAGAAATATTTAGACGAAAAAGTTGTGGGTCAGACGATTGCCGACGATTGCAGACACATCGCTACAGCAACACTAAATAAAGTGGACATTTTAGTGAGTTGGAACTTCAAACATATTGTAAACGTTTCTAGAATTCGTGGCTACAATTCAATAAATTTACGTTGTGGTTATTCACAGCTTGACATTCGTTCACCAAAAGAAATTGTATATAATGAAGACGACAACTAAAAAAGAAAAAACATTTGACACTGTCAAAGTTTTTCGTGAAATCAAAGAAAAAATTGCAAAAGAAACCGAGAAAATGACTTTTGCTGAATTTAAGGAATACTTGAATAAAAACAAGTTGCAGACATCCAAATAGACTTTGCCTACGCACAACATGGGGTTTTGCAATATTGGGGCAAGATGTTGTAATCTTCTTCATTAGCAACATGGCAGCAGTTGTTCGGGCAGGACAAACATCGGTAGGCTTTTGGTTGTTATCTTGTACATTTGTTTTTCAATCAGCAGCGGTTCCGGGCTTGACGTTTTTCAAATCCCCCAACATCGCAAAGCCCTAACGTTGGCAGAAATGCTACTTGACACCTTAAATTCACCAAAACATTCGACAACTTTTCTTTGTTTTTCGTAACTTAGCAATGTGAAAAATAAAAGCGAAATAGGACTTGATTTTATAATTGATAAACTTACAAACTCAATTGAAAATGTATTAACAGGGGACAGTTTTGTAACAGACATTTCTGTATTTAAGAGTAGTGATTTAAAAACTGTTACTAAGAAAAATAAATGGCAATTCAATTGGAGAGAAGAGTTTGCAATACCAAAAAGAGATGTTTATAAATTGACAATTGTAAATAATTCAACAATTATTCAAGGTCTTATTAGTTTAGAAATTAAATCAGACCACGTTTATATGCATTTGGTTGAGAGTGCTCCTTTTAACAAAGGGAAAATTAAAGTCTATTCAGGAGTTCCAGGGAATTTAGTTGCTTTTGCTTGTAAACTTTCTTTTCAAAGAGGCCATGAAGGGAATGTTTCATTTCTTTCAAAAACGCAACTTGTAGAGCATTATGAAAAAACACTTGGAGCATTTCACTTTGGTGGACGAGTGATGATTATAGAAACAACGTCTGCTTTGAAACTTATTAATAAATATTTTAAAAATCAATAAAATGAAAATAAAAAAATCAGAATTAGACGTTGACTTTATTGGTGGACAAACTTCTTTAACAAAAGACGAAGAAAAGGCACTAAGTAATTTCTTTAGCCAACGTAAGACAAAAGTAAATTTGTCAAAAATTAAACATAAAAGTAGGATACCAAAACAAGAAAAAGCCTTAGCTTAGAATAAGCACTTCTGCCAACATGGGGTTTTGCAATATTGGGGCAGGACGTTGTAATCTTCATCTTTAGCAACATGGCAGCAGTTGTTCGGGCAGGACAAACATCGGTGGGCTTTTGGTTGTTATCTTGTACATTTGATTTTCAATCAGCAGCGGTTCCGGGCGGACGATTTTCAAATCCCCCAACATCGCAAAGCCCTGTTCGAAAGAGCGCAACCCACGCAGTCAAAATCCCTTCGTGCTGCCGCACTCCCGGTCTTTTGCCCTGCCATGCGCTCTTTCGCTGAGATTTACTGAAAGGGAGGGCTGCGCCTTTCAAACGATTTGCGTAATCGGCAATATCGTGTTGTTGCTCCCTTTCAAATCCCCGTTTCTTGCCCATTGCATCCGTGAGTAAAACTCACGTCTGCGGTCAAGCAAACGGCGACTACGTAAATCTCATCGTTGCCTGCTATGTTTTGACAGCACCCTACTATGAATAAAATTACCAACATAACAAGACGAGACATTTTTGACACATTAACTGTTGAAGGTGTTAATTGGAATGGACGATTAGAAGAAACTGATTTTCTATCAAGACTTTATGATTTAAGCAAAATACCATCAACTGACGGCAGATTTAATGATGCAAATGGCGACATTTGGCAGCACAGAGTTAATAATAATGATTGGGACGATAATTGGATTTTTTCGGACACTCGTTTTAATTTGTTGAATTGTGACGATGCAAGTTTTTTGCAATTTTTATGTGAAATGCTTCACCCAATTGTAAGAAATGACACGACACAAGTTTCACGACTACATCAAATGTTTAATGAGTATTTATCCCATGACAATTTTGAATTAATCGAGAAAACAAGAATTTCAGAACGACCTATTTTTGTTGGTCGTTATAAGCTTTTAGGACACAATACAATTCAAAAGTCCAAAAAAGAAATTACCAACTATCTTTCAGACGAATATGTGGTGAAGCAAATAAATATTATGGAAAGTGCCATTGAGAACTCACCAGAGTTAGCAATTGGGACAGCGAAAGAATTGATAGAAACAATTTGCCACACAATTTTGACAGAACGAGAAATTGAAACCGATAAAAATTGGGACTTACTACAACTTCTTAAACAAACTACTAAGCAAATAAATTTGACCCCAGAAGGAATACCAGATGAAACAAAAGCAGCTAAAACAATTAAAAGTATTTTAGGTAGTTTGACAACAGTTGTTCAAGGTCTTAGTGAATTAAGAAATCAATATGGTAGTGGACACGGAAAGAAAGCAAGTTTTAAAGGACTATCACCAAGACACGCCAAACTTTCTGTTGGTGCGGCTTCGACACTTGCAATCTTTTTGTTAGAAACTCACAAATTCCGAAAATAACACAGCAGGCAACATGGGGTTTTGCAATATTGGGGCTGGACGTTGTAATCTTCATCATTAGCAACATGGCAGCAGTTGTTCGGGCAGGACAAACATCGGTTAAGCTTTTGGTTGTTATCTTGTACATTTGTTTTTCAATCAGCAGCGGTTCCGGGCGGACGTTTTTCAAATCCCACAACATCGCAAAGCCCTGTTCGTTAGGCGTCATTCGGACACTTCACAATTTTGACAAACAAATAAATGATACTAAAAAAAATAACTCTTCTAATCCTTACCATTTCTTTTTCAACATTGTTGCAGGCACAACAGCCATTTACAAAAGACCAACACGAAGTACAGCAAACGGTTATAAAAATGTTTGAAGCCTTATCTAACCGAGATTCGATAAGCCTGAAAGCATATTGCACCGCTGATATTGCATTATACGAATATGGACAGGTATGGAATATGGATACGCTAATAAAAAAAGCGATTACAATGAATGTGGCGGCAGATTTTAAGCGTACCAATACTTTTGATTTCATTAATACTACAACAGATAAAACGATGGCATGGGTTACTTATCGGCTTAATTCAGCAATAAATAAAGATGGCAAACAAACAACAGTGCAATGGTTGGAAACTGTGGTTTTAGCAAAAGAAAAAAACCAGTGGAAGGTCAAGCACTTACATTCAACACTAACCAAACGAAGCTAAATCATAACTTAATTTTTTTAATAATCGAATAAAATAAAATCATGAAAAAAATATTGCTTTGTCTTTTTATTGCGAACTTTTTTGTAGCCCCTGCTTTTTCACAAATAAAATTTAGTGATGAAACAAAAAAATACATTGAGTATAATGACAGTATCACTGTATTTAAAAATGCTTTATTAATTGATGGCAAAGGCACTATTGCCAAACCAAATCAAACAATAATTATAAGCAACGGTAAAATCAATTGGATTGGAGACGATAAAAAAGCCATGATTCCAACAGGTGCAAAAACGATAGATTTGAATGGGAAAACATTAATGCCAGGCTTTGTTATGTTGCATGAACACATGTACATATCAGCACACTCAATGGAAACAAGACAAGCGTTAGTTCATCAATTGCCAGCAACTTTTCCCCGGCTGTATTTGGCAGCAGGAGCAACAACTATAAGAACAGCAGGAAATGTAGAACCATATTCTGATATGAATTTGAAAAAAGATATTGATGCAGGAAGAATACCCGGGCCTTCTATGGAAGTAACCGCCCCATATATGGAAGGTAACCAATCTATTTTTCAACAGATGAACAAACTTGACAAACCAGAAGACGCAGTGACTTTTGTTAACTATTGGGCTGACCAAGGCTTTACCTCTTTTAAGGGTTATATGAATATTGATAAGCCAACCCTAAAGGCAGCCATTGATGCGGTGCATAAGAGAAAATTAAAAATCACTGCTCATTTATGTGCAGTAACTTATCGGGAAGCTGCCCAAATGGGCATCGACCAATTGGAGCATGGCTTTTTCGTAAGTTCAGATTTTGTAAAAGATAAGAAAGAAAACCAATGCTCTCCGAATGTAGACGAATCTATTGCGAATCTAAATGTAGCAAGCGATAGTGTAAAAAGTTTGCTACAATTCTTAATTGATAAAAAAACAACTATCACTTCAACTTTGGCTGTTTTAGAAGGTATTACCACTACACAACCTGCACCTTCCCCTGAAGTGTTAAGTTATTTTTCACCCGACAGTAGAGATTTTTACTTAAAATTATTTGCAAGAATAAAATCAGCAAAAGCACCGAGTGATGATGATAGGGGATTTGCCAATAATGCAAAAATGGAAAAGATGTATTACGACATGGGTGGGCTGCTTACTGTAGGTACTGACCCAACAGGTAATGGAGGCACCATCGCAGGCTTTGGAAATTGGAGAGCTATTGAGTTATTGGTAGAAGCAGATGGCTTTACTCCGTTGGAAGCAATAAAAATTGCAACCCAAAATGGTTCAGTTGCATTGGGTTTTGAAAAAACAATTGGAACGATTGAAATAGGTAAATCGGCTGACTTGCTTATTATAGACGGAGACCCATCAAAAAATATTAATGATATACGCAAAGTGCTTTTTGTTTTTAAAAATGGAGTTGGATTTAATTCAAAGAAATTATTTGAATCAGTAAAAGGAAAAGTTGGGTTTAATTAGGACGACACCAATTTTCCGTTCGCTGTTGGGTTGAAGTTCGGGCTGAAGGAACATGAAATACCCCAACAACGGCAAGCGGGCAATCGTTGTAGGTAAGGCGGTCGGACGGAGAAAAAAAGAAAAATAAATTACTAAACATGGAACATAAAATTAAAATCAAAATGAAAACAATTACCCTAATAGCATTCATGCTAACAATCACTGCATTCATTTAAAACTAAAAAGCCGGTGAAGCCAAAGACTGCAAATGATTATTGATTTGACTGGGTGAGTATCCTTAAACCGGCTACTCACCCAATTAATTACTCTATAATTTTTTCTATCCTGATCATTTTGCCATCATCATTTACACCTTCCAGCACAATCCGCATTTTTTTGGTAAAATCGTTGTTGTAAAAAATAACAGGTATTTTATTGGTGGCTTTATCTGTTAATAAATATGGCATCCATAATAAGGTTGTTCGGGCATCTGTACCACTGCTTGCATTCGTTTCTGCATAATCAGGCGAATAAAATTCTTTGATTGGTGAATAACCTGCAACTTTTACCAATCCAAGATCTTTTTCACTAAGCCGGCGGTTAAAGCGGTCTTCCCCTTTTATGGTATAAACGGACAATGCCGGCTGAAAGCCGCCGCCATCTGCCGTGGCACCGCTGCCCACAAAGTACGGTATCAGTTTAATGTAGGCTACCTGCGATAAGCTTAAAGTTTCAAGTTCGCTTGTTGTCATTTCATGTTCATCTATATAAATTAAAACGGGTTTATTGATATATGACAGCGATCTGCCATTTAATAAATTATAATTACCAATTTGTAAACTGGGTATGGCACTGCGCAAGTAATTATAAATATCCAGTTTAGTCCACGATCTTTCATCGTGCAGTACATCAACATTATATCCTGTTACGCCGCCGGCAAACATACCTGTAGCATATTTTTCATCCATCTTCAACAGGGGATCATTTTGCCATTTACGACGCCCCCCTGTTTTAACTGTTACACCCTTTAAAGTTTTTTCGGTATTAAATTTTTTAATGCGGTTACTTGCAATGTAATATTGAAACAGTGCTGTGTTGGTATTCATATCAACTCCTACAGTATCGGGCAACAGAAAATTTTTGTAATTGTTTATGGTATTGTATAATGACGGGTAAGTAAAATTATATTTACTGAAAGCTATCTGGCCATTATTGAGTTTATTTTTGTTGAAAGAAAAATAAACTTTTGCAGAGTCGTAAAAAAACAAGCCGGTTTGCCTTAATAAGCCTGATTTATCTGGCTTTACGGAATAATAATTAACGGTACTGTCTGCCGTTTTAACTATCAGGTTTACCGTTTCTTCTTTTTCAATACTGGTCATTACATCCTTGCCTATTTGCCCGTAAACACCCAGGTATTCATCAGCAGGGTATTTTATGGCCGGCATTTTTTGCAGCATCATATCTGCCCAGTTGTACCTGCGCCAGCCATGGGTTAACATAACAAGATCAAGTTTATTTTTTAAAGCTGCATTATCGCTGTTGGTAAAATAAAATGCGGGGTTGTGTATGTAACCTTTAATATCTCCCTTCAATAATATATTGCTGAGTATGGTGTTTTGTGAGACCTGATCATTCATATCTGCATCCGAAATACTAAGCGACATATTTGCCGGTATAGTATCAGCCACTGTAATTTCCAGCATATTCTTTCCCCTTTTGCTGATACTTAACTCTTTAGAAATTACAGAAACAGCAATACTGAAATTATTGTTGTTTATAAAAGCAACACGCTCTGCAACCGGCTGCCAGTTTGCATCAAACACAGTTATCTGCATTACGCCGGTGGGCAATTTATCGATGGGCAACATTCCTGTAAATGGTTCGTTTGCTGCAATTTTAAAGTTTGCTTTATAAAATATTTTTTGATACATATACATTAACACATGTAATGAATCGTTGCCGGTTTTATTGCTGAGGTTAAAATACAATTTGTCTTTTTGCATGGCCAGTTTTAAAGATACTCCTGCATGTTTAGCTTCGGGCAGCCAGGTTTGCCGCTTTACTTCATTATTATCAACCCACTCGGCATAATATTTTTCTCCGGGTCTAATGTCAATATCAAATTTTCCCATACCATCATGTTGAGTAACCAGTGGCAATAATATTTCGCCGGTTTGATGGTTTTTTATTATGCCGGTAAATAAAAAAGGTAATCCGTCATTATAGTTTGCTTTAAAGGCAATGGTGTTTACAATACCTTCAATAACATCTCCGCCTTCGGCAAAAAAATTAAGATTGGTGGTTTTAGCCGGCGTGCTGCCAACAACGGCTTTGTCTATGGGGTTTACAAGTTTTATTGCCTGTGCAAACAACATACTGGTATCAAAATTTAACATCCAGCTTGTGTAAGCCCTGCATATTAATTGCGCTGCTTTTATGCTATCCGGAATATCAAAATGCCCTTCTGCACTGCCCATAAAAACAGGGCTTAGCTGCTGCTTTATAATTTTTCCGCTGTCATCGTAAATAGCCGCATAAAAATTAGTGCTGCGTTCCGATGGTAAATTTTCTTCAAACAGGTACGCTTTAAACCAAATGGTTTCGCCGGGCATGTATGATTCTTTATCGAAGTGAATATGAATTTTTTCCCTTGGAAAACTTGTACCGTAAAGATTAATACTGTTTTCAATAGTTTGGGCTGATAGTGTAAAAGTGCACGAAATAAACAGTAAAATGCAATAGCCGGATAAAAGTATATTTTTAAGCACGGGTTATAGTTTGGTCACTTAAAATTATATAAAATTCTTAATTATAATTAATCTCTTTACTTAACAGCATTAAAATTAACAGTATCTTTTCTGCCGCTGGAGGTGTTCGGCTAAACCACAAGTAACCCAGCTTTGGCCGCTGTTGGCGCTACTACCAAAATAAAAAGCCGTAAGCTATTCGAAGGTCGCTGTTGAGCATCCCCGCCAACAGCCGAAGCATAACCATTGTAATCTTTATAATGCTAAGTTTTAGGCTTATGTAAAAAGCCCACCGAAATTTCGATGGGCTTTCAATTATTTAAAACTTGTATTAATAATTGCTCAACGTCATTTCCACTCTGCGGTTTTGTGCACGGCCTTTAGCTGTGTTGTTATCAGCAACCGGTTTGGTTTCGCCATAACCCGTAGATGATAAACGGCTTTCAGCAATACCTTTGCCCGCTAAATATGCTTTTACCGAAGCTGCTCTTCTGTTACTAAGATCCAGGTTATATTCATCTTTACCCTGGCTATCGGTATGGCCATCAATCTGTATTTTATAAGTTGGGTTTTCGTTTAAGATTGTAACTACATCATTTAACCGTTTGTTAGACTGTGCCAATAACTTATCGCTTGCAGTTGCAAAAAATACATTTTTAGCGGCCACATTAATTCGCTTGATTATTTCTTCGCTGATTACCGGGCAACCAAAGTTACTGGCTGGCCCTTTTTCGTTGATACATTTATCTTCTTCATCATTTACACCATCACCATCAGTATCAGGTATCGGGCAACCCTGGTAACGTGCCACACCTGGAACATCAGGACATTTATCATTTTCATCATTAATACCATCCTTATCCCTGTCGGGAATAGGGCAACCCTGGTAACGTGCAAAACCTGGCACATCAGGACATTTATCTTCTGCATCAGTAATACCATCACCATCCCTGTCGGGGCAACCTTCTAATGATGCAAGGCCTGCAACATCAGGGCATCTGTCAAGCGAATCTAAAACGCCATCGCCATCCCTGTCTTTAGGAGGTTCAACCACGGGAATTGGAATAACAACCGGAACCGGTTCTTTCTTTTTAAATAAGTTAGCAGCTATACCTACGCTATGATAAAAATGATAAGATGCATTTTCAGTAACCGGTACACGGTATTGCGAGTTAAGCAGCAGATAAACTTCATCAACAATTTTTACCTGTACACCAATACCGAACGGCATAAATGCAGCATAATAACCTCCAAACTTTGACCCACCAACGCCAGCAGTAAGAAAAGGATTAATAATGTACTTATCAGACAATAATTTTAAATTAAGCGTAGCTGTTCCCTCCAGCAGTAAAAGCGGATCGGTTGTTGGAGTTTTTGCGTTAGGGTAATTTAAAAAAGAACCTGATAAAGAACCTACAAAATCAAGATTGTTATTTAATCCCTGTAAATAACTGATAGCCATACCGGCAGTCATGCCGTTGGTTTTATGCCATAATTTTGTGTTTAAAGTATTACCTAAACCGATTGTACGAACACTTTGTGCTGTCTTGAAATCATTCAGGAAAAAATGTATTCCAAAAGATGGTCGCTTTTTGTATTCACCTTGTCCGAAAGATGATACAAACAGGCCAAGGCCTATAATTGCTAAAAGTATTTTCTTCATAATTGTTAATTTTCTAAATCGCAACAAAAATAGCTGCTTAACTTCAAAACATAAAATATTATTACAACTATTATTACCTGGAAAAATCAACTATATAGCAAAAATAGAACATACAATTACCGCGGAATTGCTTTTTTATCCACCAACTCAACTTTTACCCTTGTAAGCCCGTTTGAAACATAGCCCAGTTTTTGAGCTGCTGCCCTCGATAAATCCACAATGCGTTTCATTTTAGGATGAATACGGTCATTTACTTTTACAATAGCCCAACGCCCATTTCTTAAATTGGTTACTTTTATCCAGGTGCCCAGTGGTAACACATTACAGGCACAGGTTAGCTTTTTTTGATCGAAAGTTTCGCCGCTTGCAGTACGCCTGCCATTGAATTTATTGGAGTAAAAGCTTGCCTGCCCGTAAAAAACCCGTGTTGCTTTTTTTGGTTTTGCTTTAGTTGTTATGGGGTTACTTCTTTGTGCATTTGCAGATGGCGGCAGGATAATAAAAGTAAAAACCACCACAATCAGAATGCGAACTAAAATGCTATATCCGGTTGATTGTAGTTTCATGCACATCATTAAAGATAATAATTAAGCGTAAGCAGCTGTTTACTTTTTTGCAAAGTATTTTTCCATCAACTGCCTGTCCTCTCCGTATATATCCTCATAAAATTTTATCACGCCTTTTTCTCCTTCGCAGGAAAAGTACCGGATAAACAATGCAATGTGATTTATAACATCAATCCGGTGTGTTGCTTTATGTGCTATCCAGTTTTTGATTGAATCGGCTGTGTATTTTAATGAATCGGTTCTTTTACTTAAGCTGCTGTCGTTACCGGCGATATAGTATGCCAGTTTTTGCCATTCCTGCACACGCACACAACCGTGGCTTAACGCACGTGATGCATTTTTAAAAAGATAACGCTGATTGGTATCGTGCAAATAAACAGCATAAGGATTATCAAAATTAAATTTAATTACCCCCAGCGAATTATTATCGCCGCTACCCTGCACAACCCTGTACGGAATACCTCTTGAATACTTACTCCAGTTTACCGAATAAGGATCTATTGCCTGGCCTTTGTTGTTTACCAATTTTAACCCTATCCTGGAAATATAGCCTGGATTATTTCTGAGCTTTGGCAAATATTGTTTTACTATGATACTGTTTGGCACCGTCCAGGTTGGGTATGTTATTATATCAGAGATTTCGGAGGTAAGCAAAGGAGTCCTGGTTTCGGGCTTACCGCAAATCACTTTCGATTCAAACACAACCGTATCAGCTTCCATCATTTTAAGGTAATACCCCGGAAGGTTAACCCAGATGTATTTAGCAGGCATTTTCTCCGGCAGTTGTTTGTACCTGTCTAATGTAATGGCTATCCGTTTAAATTTTTCTGCATCATTGCTGTTGAGCGATGATATTAACCCCTTCCCATATTTACCATCAGCTTTTATCCCTTTTTGAACCTGGTATTTTTTTATAGCTGTTGATAACACTGCAGAATCTGCCAATGCTTTCGCCGGCACCAGGCAATTACTTTCTGTCAGTCTTTTTTGTAAAAGCTTAATAAAATAAAGAGAGTCTTTTGCATCATTTCTTTTAAATGGATAGGTCAGATGTGTAAATATCCTTCTGTCCATACTGTCAACAAATTTCTTTATGCCTTTTTTAAGCTCCCAATAATTTTTATGTTTGGGCTGAAGTGAAATAAGCAATTTGTTGAAATCTTTTTGTTCAAGCAGGTTATTCAACGATGCTATAAAAAATTTATCAACCAGTACCGAATCTTTATTCAGCGATAAGCTGTCGGGCTGTAACCTTCCCTGCTTCAGGTCTTTAATAATATGCATAAAGCCATCTGTAAACAACAGATCAGCTTTCGTCCATAAGTCTGCATTCATACGGGCAAGCGAATCCCTGTCTAATGTATCTTTTATTATTTTTAAAATATTAAAATGATAATCATTGGGGAAAAGGCCTTCGTTTTCGGCATAGCCGATAAAATGAAATAAGGAATCTGCTATCGGCTGCCATTTTGCAGCGCTGCTCCAAACAGGTTCATACTCGCTTTTCTTATAAAATTCCTTTACAATCTGCAGCAGTTGCAGGGGAATGGTATCATATATTTTTTCCGAATCATCCGCTGCCTTTTTTAAAGCTGCTTCTATCTGGTTGGCCACTTTTTTATTCATAGCACCGGGGCTGGTAACTATGTTCTTATCGCCACCTTTGCTGTTATTGGTGCACGACAGTGCCAGTAAAATGACACAAATTGCACAATACCTGCAATGGTTTACGGTATATGACATATAGTGGGTTAAATATTTGTAACTTGATACTAAATTTTCACTACGGATAAAACAATGAGGCTAATACTTTCAACCAAGATAATACATCGTTTTCAATTGTTGTTAATTTATATAGCATTTTTTACGGAATGGTGGCATTACTATTTACCAAACACCACAGCATACGAATTACTGGATATTGATTTTAAAAAATTAAAAATATTAAATAAGAAAAAACATGCTTACTGATACATTGACCGAACTTTTTGAAAGAGACCTTGAAAGACTTAAAACTGAAATTGAGTTATACAGGGATGAAGATAATTTATGGATTGTAAAAGAAGGGATTGCTAACAGTGCCGGTAATTTATGCCTGCACCTGGTTGGCAACCTGAGTCATTTCATAGGTGCAACACTGGGTAACACAGGTTATTTAAGGCATAGAGACGATGAGTTCAGTTTAAAAAATATACCCCGGCAGGATTTGGTTACAAATATTGACAACTGCGTGCTGATTGTTAGAACTACTTTGCAAAAGCTTACAGCTGATGATCTTGAAAAAGAATTTCCGCAGCAGGTTTTTGAAAAAAGTATTAATACTGAAATGATGCTCATGCATCTTACAACCCATTTAAACTATCACCTGGGGCAAATTAATTATCACAGGCGTTTGCTTGATTAATGAATGATACGGGGAATTTTCTGTTCAAGCAACAACAGATCGGCCAAAACAAATGCAGTTACGGCTTCTAAAATTACAGGCACACGCAGTGCTATGCAGAGGTCGTGCCGGCCTTTTACAGAAAAGCCTTCAACGGTATTGGTTTCAATATTTAAAGTCTGTTGTTGCAGCGGTGTTGAGGAAGTTGGTTTGATGGCAATGCGGAAAACAAATTCATTACCATTGGTAATTCCCCCAACTATACCACCCGCATGATTTGTAAATGTTTTTCCCTCTTTGTTTTCAAGAGCATCATTATGCTGGCTGCCAAACATTTTTGCAGCAGCAAAACCGGTTCCAAATTCAATACCCCTCACCGCCGGTATGGCAAAAATGGCATGGCTTATCAGCGACTCAACCGAATCAAAAAACGGTTCTCCCAATCCAACGGGCAATCCGTTTACCGTACATTCAATAATACCACCAATGCTGTCTTTTGCATCAATTGCTTTTTGCAAACCTTTTTCTAAATCACTTTCTCCCGCAATTTCTAAAATAGATGCGTTGACATTAATTGTGTTGAGTATTTTTTTTGCAACTACGCCGGCTGCTACCAAACAAACAGTTAACCTGCCGCTGAAATGCCCGCTGCCCCTGTAATCTTCATGGCCGCCAAATTTAGCGCTTGCTACAAAATCGGCATGGCCAGGCCGGGGCACTGCACGCAGCTTTTCATAATCGGCACTGCGGGTATTATTATTTTCGAATAAAATGGTAATGGGTGCTCCTGTTGTTTTAGCATTAAATATCCCACTCTTAATTTGCGGAATATCATCTTCCTTTCGGGGCGTAGTGCCTTTGGCACCGGGTTTTCTTCTTTCGATATCTGCTGTAAAATCTTCTTCAGTTAAAGGCAAACCTGCAGGGCAACCATCAATAATAAGGCCCACACATTCACCGTGCGATTCGCCAAAAATATGTACACGAAAAATTCGACCGAAACTATTCATATCCAACTAATATTTTTATTTCATCAGCTTTTAAAACATTATTAAATTTTCTTTAACCCTATCCAATAATGGTTTCATTAATTTTTTTCTGTCCTTTTTTATTTCCAGCATTATTGCATCAATATCTTTTTGTGTAGCCTTTGACTTTACAATAATTTTTTTAAACTCTATTTCGTCTAACAGGGTTTGTATGTGTTTACCATAAATTTTACGTGGTATCCGCACAACAATATCGTCTTCTTTTTCAATAAATTTCATAACATAGGTTTTACCAAATTTACTGAATCTATTTCAAAAATTAATATCAGCATTCAGCATTTTCAAATCCTCATAAAAAACAGGATAAGATTTATTTACTGCTTCAGCATCTTCAATCACCGTTTCTCCATCTGCCTTTAATGCAGCAACAGCACAAGCCATGGCAATGCGGTGATCGTGATGAGAAATGACTGTAGCCCCTTTTAAACCTTCGGCACCCTTTATCATCATCAGGTCGTCCTGCAAAGTTATTTCAACACCCATCTTTTTAAATTCTTGCTGTAAAGTTATTGCACGGTTACTTTCTTTATGTGCTAACCTGCCTACACCTTCAATAACCGTTGTACCATTGCAATATGCAGCCAATGCAACTAGCGGTGGAAAAAGATCGGGGCAATCGGTTGCGTTAAAATGGAAAGGCTGAAGGCCCCTAACACCTAAAGAGGAACTAACCATTATTTGTTTTTCTTCAATTGAAATATTTGCTCCGCTATCCATCAATGCCTTTAAAATCGCTTTATCTGCCTGTGTTGAAAAAACATCCAATCCTTCAACCGTAATTCCTCCGGCAACAGCACCGGCAACCAATAAAAATGCAGCACCACTCCAATCGCCTTCAACGGTATAAGTCCTGAGCGAAGTCGAAGGAGCACGTTGCAAGTCTTGAGCGAAGTCGAAACACGGTTTAATAATGAATTTTTCATACCCATCATGCTCAACCTCATAACCAAACTGCTTCATCATCTGTAGTGTAAAATCAATGTATGGTTTGCTTTTTAAATTAACTACCGAAATAGTTACTGGATTTGTTGCCGCTTTTGCAAAAGCAATTAAAAGCCCCGTTAAAAATTGCGAGCTAAGTGAGCCATCAATTGTAATATCAGCAGGTTGCAGCGGACCTTTTATTTTTATGGGAAGATACCCGTTATTTGATTGGATTGAAATACCCAGTTGCGGAAAAATTTCATCAAAGAAATGCATGGGCCGGGTTAGCAAACTTCCTGTTCCGGTAATTGTAATTTCCTCGGATGATAAGGCTGCGATGGGTGCAAACATGCGAATGCCCAGGCCGCTTTCGCCGCAATTGAGAATCCCAGCCCCCCTGCCCCCCAAGGGGGGATTTTTGGAGCTTTTAATTATCAGGTTCCCAGCTTTATTCTTTACAATTTCTGCACCTAGATTTTTAATAATATCAAGTGCAGCCAGGTCATCGTTGCTTTTTCCTGGATTGATTAATGTTACTTCTTCCTGCGCCAGCAACGCCAGTGCGCAGGCTCTTTGCATACTGCTTTTAGATGCAGGGGCAATTATATTTCCGGAAATAACAGAAGGCTGAATGGTTACAATCACTATATTATTTCTTTAAAATATTTTTCCAGTTCGGTTAAATTCATAAATTTTATTTCAGCTTCACCAATACTTTTTAACAGAATAAAATTAACGCCGTTACCTTTTCGCTTTTTATCCATTTTTAAAATTTCAAATACCTTTGTATGGTCGGTTTCCACATCAACCGGTAAATGATACTGATTGAGCAAACTCACAATTTTTGCAGCATCATCAAAATGAAATCCATTAACTTTTTCTGATAAATTACAGGCCGCAACCATTCCAATACTTACTGCATGGCCATGAGGTATGGCATGCAGGTTTTCAATGGCGTGGCCGATGGTATGTCCAAAATTTAAAAGTTGCCTTTCGCCGTTTTCAAATTCATCCTGGGTAACAATCTGCATTTTTATCTCCACATTTTTTTCAATGAGGTCAGCTATTAATGTTTTGTCAGCCTGGTAATCGTGTAAAGCATATTTTTCAAGAACCTTAAAAAGCATCGCATCTTTTATACAGGCATGTTTTATAACTTCAGCAAAACCATTTATCCACTCCTTTACCGGAAGGGTTTCCAAAAAACTGTAATCGTAAAAAATAAATTCAGGTTGCAGAATACTGCCAACCATATTTTTATAAACGCCAACATCAATCCCGTTTTTACCGCCAATAGCAGCATCTACCATAGCCAACACAGAAGTGGGCACCAGGCCAAATTTTATTCCACGCATATAAACAGCAGAAACATAACCGGTAATATCGGTCACTACGCCACCACCAACACCAATTAAAAAAGTATTTTTGTTAGCTCCCAGTTTTATTAATTCACCGATAATAAAATCAATAGTTGCCTGATTTTTATATTCTTCTCCGGCGCTAAACTTTATTACGGCAAAAGCAGAAAGTTTTGCTGCATGATGACTAAAAATATTTTCGTCGGTAATTACTACAACATTTGCATCTTTCACTAAATCACCTATTGAGGCAAAATCAGCATCAAAATAACAGCTTACTGTTTTTTGAGAAAATATGTATTCAGATTTATGCATGGGTATTATTAAAGAATACTGGATTAAATTATGAGTTCATTACTTTATTTTGATGCTGTATACTTTCCAGATGCACGGCATCAAAATACTTGGTTATAAACTCTTTTGTAAGCCCAAGCGTATCTCCCTTTTTAAATGCTCTTTCCAGTATGTCGTTCCAGCGGTTGGTTTGTAAAATAGTAATGTTGTTATTCTTCTTGTATTCACCAATTTTGTCCGACAGTTTCATACGCTGCCCAAGCAGTGTCAGCAACTCATCATCTACCTGGTTAATCTGTTCACGCAATGTAGTAAGTGCTGTAATAAATTCCTGTTCAGTGGTACTTTCATGCCGCCATACCAGGTCGGTGAGCATTTCTAATAAACGTTCGGGTGTTACCTGTTGCTTTGCATCGCTCCACGCATTATCGGGGTCAATATGGCTTTCCAGCATCAGCCCGTCAAAATCAAGATCAATACTTTTTTGCGCCACCGATTGCAGTAATGCACGGTTGCCGCAAATATGAGATGGATCGCAAATCAAAGGCATATCCGGATATCTTCTCTTCATCTCAATGGGTAAATGCCACATGGGCGCATTACGAAACTCGGTATTGCCATAAGAAGAAAATCCACGATGAATCATTCCAACCTGCATCATTCCAACTTTTTGCAAACGCTCTATGGCACCGCTCCACAATTCAAGATCGGGATGAATTGGGTTTTTTATCAGCACGGGTACATTAACGCCGCGTAATGCATCGGCTACTTCCTGCACGCTAAAGGGATTTACCGTAGTTCTTGCACCAATCCAAAGCATATCTACATCAAACTTCAGTGCATCTTCAACATGTTTACCTGTTGCTACTTCCACTGTTGTTGGCAAACCGGTTATTTGCTTTGCTTTTGCCAGCCAGGGTAAGGCTACAATACCATTTCCTTCAAACAAACCGGGTTTGGTACGGGGTTTCCATATACCGGCACGCAGCATATCAACCTTGCCTGTGTTAGCCAGGCGTGTTGCCGTTTCAAGCATTTGTTCTTCCGTTTCGGCACTGCACGGCCCGCTGATTATGAGTGGCCGTTTGTTCCATTTTTCCTGCATTAATTCTTTCATAGAATGTACTTCTGTTTGCATTGTAAAATTAGTTTTATGTTGAGCGTATTTATCATTTTTTTTTCAATAGTCACACCTGAGCGTTTGACCATGTATCAAAATCCATTTCAAATTTTATTTCTCCCTTTCCATGCACACCAACTTCTTTCCAGCCCTGCATCCGATAAAATTTATACGCCCGGCTGTTTGGGTCGGTACCCAGCCATATTTTTTCTTTGGTTTGAACAAAGTACCAATCCATCATGATGCGGTGGAGTTTTTTACCAATACCCATCGCTTCAAAATCCGGATGTATGAATAGCGCCCAAACATTATTTTCAATTAAATCAACCATTGCAAACCCCACTATTTTTTTATCCACTTCACAAACCCAGGCTTTGCCTCTGTTTTTCATATATTCTTCCACATCTTTATCAGGCACCAATGCCGGATCAGATAGCATATTCTCTTTTACAGCATTTCTAACAAATTGCATTTGCGCTATATCACTTATTTCTGCTTCCTTGTAAATCATTGCTGCATTTTTTAAAGGTTTAAAATCAGCCTCCGGTGCACAATAATTATCGGGCTAATTCTATACAAAATCATTTTTAATTCTTCAGTTTTTTGTTACATGGTCAGACGAGGTCGTAAGACCATGTAACAAAAAGCCTATTTTAAAATTCTTTTAATCTTGTTTGCATTTTCAATCAATTCCTGCAGGTAAGTAAAATTATCTTTTTCCAGACAACTTTTTATTTTCCTTAACTGGGTAATATGTTCGTTTAATACATCCAGCACGTTTTCTTTGTTCTGCATAAAAATAGGTACCCACATGGCCGGGTTACTTTTTGCCAACCGCACGGTACTTTCAAAACCGCCGCTGGCCAGTTCAAAAATGGCATCTTCTTCTTTTTCTTTTTCCAGTACGGTTAATGAGAGTGCAT
This sequence comes from Ferruginibacter sp., assembly GCA_046596765.1. Taxonomy (GTDB): domain Bacteria; phylum Bacteroidota; class Bacteroidia; order Chitinophagales; family Chitinophagaceae; genus Ferruginibacter. Next base: position 18,105 of record JBKJLT010000194.1, read on the forward strand.
AAGCTGCTATATGCGATATATGACTTACATAGGCGGCATGCATATCATGAACAGAGCCTTCCATATAAACCAGTTTCATACCTATAACATTGTATAATTGCTCTACCATTTGCAAAGCATCTGCATCAGACTTTTCTTTTTCGCAGATAACAGCTACCCTTCCTTTAAAAGCATCTTTTACAACTGCCTGCGGGCCATCTTTTTCAGTTCCCCACATGGGATGGGTTGCCACAAATTTTCCGCGGTTTTTATGCGCTGATACTGCATTGCAGATTATCCCCTTGGTGGAACCTACATCCATCAGCACCTGTTTATCCAGCTTACTTAACAAGCCTGGCAGCAGTTGCAGTGTCGCATCTACCGGAATGGCAATAATGATCAATGCACTTTGTGTAATGGCTTCGTCCAGTGCAAGGGCTTCATCAATCCAACCAAGTTCGAGTGCTGTTTCCAGGTTTTCGGCACAATTATCTACCCCAATTATTTTTTGAGTGAAGCCGGTTTCCTTAAGCCTATTTGCCATAGAACATCCTATTAGCCCTGTTCCTATAATAGTTATGATCATAATAAATTAAAAATCCCCCGATTTTATCGGGGGATTTTTTTATGTTAGTCTGTTTAAATTCAGTTAATAACAAAGGCCCCCTGATTATTTTTAAAATAATAGCTAAAATAAAACCAGGTATTTGCGCTTTTGTTTGTCATTTATAAATCAAAAGTAGGGTTTCTGTTTTATATAACAATAAAAATGCCCCACTTAAAAAATAAGCAGGGCAAATTAGATTGCTTGTCCATTAAAATCTTTATTACCGGTATTAAAACAAGCGATCAACCGGTATTGAATTACTTCTTGTTAATAGTATCAGTCTTAATTGTAGTTTTTACAGTTGTGTCTGTAATAACCGTCATAGTATCAGCAGATACAGGAGTAATAACAGTGGTAGTGTCGCTGTTAGTTGTTGTTTCAGTTGTCTTGTCGCTATCGTTACATGCTGCAAAAGATACAGATACGATTGCTAAAGCTAAGATTACTTTTTTCATTTTGTGTTTTTGTTTAAATTTTAAAATTATAATTTGATATTTATACACAAAATGGGAAAAGGTAACCCAAGATTTTTTTAAAAAGTTTATTTTCGTTGTTTTGGGTTACAAATTGTAGAAAAACGTATTAATAAACATATAGCAGGTGAGTAATTTAGAACAGGAAAAACAGTTGCTGGAAGGCTTGGCGGTAAACGACAGATTGGTTGTGGAAGCTATTTATCGGGATAATTACCCTATGATACAGGCTTTTATACTTAACAATAACGGCAATAGTGATGAGGCAAGGGATATTTTTCAGGAAGCGATGATTGTTATTTTTGAAAAAGCTGTTTCAGGTAGTTTTGAACTGAATTGTCAATTAAAAACGTATATCTATTCAGTTTGCAGGCGGCTTTGGCTAAAAAGGTTACAGCAACTGCAGCGTTATGGCAGCCTGATTGAAAATGTGGAGGACACAGTTGCTGTAGAAGAAGACCTTGAATTGCACGAAAAACACAATGCCGATTTTAATTTAATGGAAACGGCAATGAGTAAAATAGGCGAGCCTTGCAAAAGTTTATTAGATGCATATTATTTACAGAAAAAAAATATGCAGGAAATAGCATCGGAATTTGGTTATACAAATGCCGATAATGCCAAAACCCAGAAATACAAATGCCTGGTGAGGTTAAAAAAGCTGTTTTTTGCACAATATAAAAACGGGAATTAACATGGATGAAATATTACTTATAGAAACTGTTGAGCGTTACCTGAAAGGTGAAATGGACGTAAAGGAAAGGGGTTTTTTTGAAGAAATTCGCAAAAATAATCCGGAAATTGACCAACTGGTAGTTGAACATACTTTTTTGTATAACGAACTTGATAAGCAGGCTAATATTAAGGCTTTTAAGCATTCTTTGTACGAAGTTGAAAGTAAACTGGCCGAAGAAGGTGTTATCAGTAAAGCTGAATTAACAGCCAAAGCAAAAGTTGTATTCCTCTGGAAAAAATATAAACGCAGTATTGCAGTTGCTGCATCTATTGCCGGTATAGTTTCTATAGTTACAACCGCATCAATCAGCACCTATAATAATAAAGTTGATAAAACCAATATTGGTTACCTGATGGCCAAAATTGATAATACAGCAAAAAAGGTTGCACAGCTTGATAAAACCATTAAAGACAACCCCAATACTCCAGCAAATTCCAGCACGCAAACAAATCCCAGCCCAGACTACAGAGCTACTGGTTTTTTAATTGATGGCAAAGGTTTTATTGTTACCAATGCCCACGTGGTAAACCGATTAAAAACAATTTATGTAGAAAATAACAAGGGCATCGTTTTTAAAGCTGAGTCAATTTATACAGATATAAACACCGACCTGGCAATTTTAAAAATTACGGATACTGCTTTTAAAACTATGCTAAACCTGCCTTATTCCATTAATAAAAACAATTCAAACCTGGGCGAACAGATATTTACACTTGGTTATCCCCGCAATGAAATTGTTTATGGCGAAGGTTATGTAAGTGCAAAATCGGGTAACGAAGGTGATTCTACCTCATACCAGGTTTCAGTATCGGTTAACCCCGGTAACAGCGGCGGTCCGGTATTAAATAAGTATGGCCAGATCATTGGTATTATTACATCAAAAAACCTGACAGCCGATGGTGTTGTGTTTGCTGCCAAATCAAAAAATATTTTTAAGCTGATTGAGGCTGCAAAAAATGCCGGAGATACAGCGAATATCAAATTACCCTCCAATACGTCTTTACGTGGCTTAGACAGGGAGCAACAGGTTAAAAAAATGGAAGATTTTGTATTTATGGTAGTAGGAAACTAATTAAGCCCGAATAATATTTAAAAAAGCTGTTGACAAAATCAACAGCTTTTTTAATGCCTATTGCCAAAGCGATGGCGGATATATTTTATCAGCAACCAGTTTATCTACACTTGCCTTTACCACTGGCGCATCTTCTTTATAAGTTACCCCAAACCATTGCGATGAAGTTGGAATAACACTTATTTGCCCACCCTGGTTTTCCATAAAATCTTCAGCAACAATCGGAATAAAAAATTCGGCTTTAATATCTTCAGTATGCTTCTTTACAAAATCCAGAAAAAGTTTTTCATTTGATACAAATAAAGAAGGATCAAAACACCAGAAATTCATAGATACACTGGAATCAGATGGTACAGCGTGTTTTCCGTCCGCATCTTCATAAGTTATTACGCCATTTTCTTTATAAATTTTTGTTCTTTCTTTAATGCTGACTAAGTTATTTTCTGCATCAACCTGGCAAACTCCCCGACTTACAGATCCATGGTCGCTCAACGTTCTTTCCAATCCGTAACCAATAATGGCATAGTGCTTTTCATCGCATTTGGTATTTAAAAAATCAGCAGCTTTTACAAAAGCATCTACACCATAATAATCATCTGCATTAATAACTGCAAATGGTTCATTGATTACTTCCTTACCGCAAAGCACCGCATGAGCAGTACCCCACGGCTTTGTTCTGTCTGCAGGTAATTCCAATTCACCCAGGTACGAATCCATTTCCTGGTACACATATTCAGTTTTTATTTTTCCCTGTAATTTGGATTCAAAGCTGGCTTTAAAACCTTCGGCAAAATCTTTACGGATAATAAAAACAACTTTACCAAAACCCGCCCTGATGGCATCATAAATAGAATAATCCATAATGGTTTCTCCGCCGGGGCCAAAGCCTTCCGTCTGTTTCATACTTCCGTAGCGGCTTGCCATACCGGCTGCTAAAATTAAAAGGGTTGGTTGCATCTTTAATTAAATTGATAATTGAAATATTATTTACTCATTTTTGCCGGACAAAAATAGCACAAACCACTAAGTTTTATCCAAATGCTTTTCGACATTTCAAAAGCCGATACCCAACAATTACATGATGAACTGTTTATGCAGAAACAGGTTACTGTATCTATATTGCGCCTGGATAAGATTCATCCCCTTGTATCGGGCAATAAACTTTTTAAGCTGCATTATTTTTTGGAAGAAACACTCAATAGTAAGCACAAGACCATTTTAACTTTTGGGGGTGCATATTCCAATCACCTTGCTGCAACAGCTTATGCCGGTAAAGTGCTGCAGTTAAAAAGCATTGGCATAGTACGGGGAGAAAAACCTGAACAACTTTCGCATACTTTACAGCAATGCCTGCACGATGGAATGCAGTTAAAATTTATTTCGCGGCAGCTATTTGCAAAAAAAGAAAATGCAGCCTTTATTAATGAATTGAAAGCTGAGTTTGGCGAATGCAACATCATACCGGAAGGTGGGTATCATCCACTTGGTGCAAAGGGCGCTGCCTTAATTATGGATTTGATAAAAGATAATAATTATACCCATATTTGCACCGCATCTGGCACAGCAACCACTCTGGCTGGTTTACTTATTGCCGCAACACCCAGTCAGCAGATAGTAAGTTTCCCGGTTTTAAAAGGGATAACAGACAATAAAACAAGGATAAAAGAGTTAACAGGAAATAACAATGATTTTGAGAACCTCATGATATTGGATAATTATCATTTTGGAGGATACGCTAAAAAAACTCAAGAGTTAATAAGCTTTATGAACCATTGCTGGCTGCAACACGGTCTGCCCCTTGATTTTGTTTACACAGCCAAAATGTTTTTTGGTATTATTGACTGCATTAGAAATGACAGGTTTGAAAAAGGAAGTAAAATTTTATGTCTTCATACGGGCGGGTTGCAGGGAAATAAATCTTTACCTTTGAACTCTTTATTGTTCTGAACCTGATTCAACATATGTGTAGATTTCGTTTTCTTCTTATTTTTTGTTGCATCATATCTGTCAGCAGTGTTTTCGGGCAGGCTACGCTTCCGGATTTTACCTTAAAAAATACCAATGGAAAAATCAGCGTTTTTTGGTTGAACAATTATAAACAATCTGTAAAAGGAATCAGTGTGCAGCGGTCTTACGACAGTACAAAAAATTTCTTTAGTATTGCATCCATTCTTAACCCGCAGAACTCGGTTAACGGATTTACTGATTCTCTGGCGCCCTACAATAAAATGTATTATCGTTTATTTATTGGTTTTGATACCGGTGTTTATTTACTCACCGCATCAAAAAGGCCCGAAGTAAATACCGTGATAGATTATACAAAGCTGATACAGGAGATAAATGCCTTGTATGAAAAAAATATTCAGTTGCAGGAGGAAAAAGTGAGGCTGCAAAAAGAATTGGAAATTGCCCGTGCTGCAAAAAATAAAAATAAACCGGCAGCCAAAAATGCAAAAGCCAAAGCCAAAAAACCTGAGGTAACAGAAGTGTCTGAAGAAATAATCAGCCAGGTAATAACATTCCCCAGCAAACGTATTTTTACAGATAAAGATAATAATGTTGTAACCAGGCTTTTTAATGTAAAGGCAAACAAGTATGTCATCCGGTTTTTAACCGAAGATTATAAACTGCTCTTTGAAATAAAAAATCCTCCTGATGATTATTTTGTTATTGAAAAAGTGAATTTTATACACGGCGGCTGGTACCAGTTTGAAATTTATAAAAATGAATTTTTGCTGGAAGAAAATAAATTCTACATTTCTACCGAAGAAAAAAAATCAAAATAACAGCATTAGTCAATCAACTTTGATTCAAATACCTTTTCAAAATTCCTTTTAAGTTTTTCTTTTACTTCATTGTAATCAACAGCATATCCAAGTTCTTTCTCCATAGAAGTAACCTGCTTGTTTTGAATACCACATGGAATGATATTATTAAAGTAACTTAAGTCAGTATTTACATTCAGTGCAAAGCCATGCATGGTTATCCACCGGCTGCAACGCACGCCAATAGCGCATATTTTTCTTTCGCTGCCCGCTACATCTTCGTCAATCCAAACACCAGTTTCGCCCTTACTTCTGCCGCCTTTAATACCATACTCAGCAATGGTTAATATGATAGCCTCTTCCAGGTTACGCAGATATTTGCCAATATCGGTGTAATATTTTTCCAGATCCAGGATGGGATAACCTACAATTTGCTGCAGCCCATGAAAAGTAATATCTCCTCCCCTGTTGGTGTTAAAAAAAGCAATGTCATTTGCTTGCAGTTCCTCATCTGTCATCAATACATTTTCTTTTTTACCACTTTTGCCCAGGGTATAAACAGGTGGATGCTCACAAAGAAGGAAATAGTTTGTGGTTTGTGGTTTGTAGTTTGTGGTTGGGGAATTACTTTCTGTAGCTTCCTCATTATCCACTGCCCACTGCGAATTGCGAATTGCAGATTTTACTTTTACATTCTGCTGCATTAACTCTTCCTGGTAATCCCAGGCGGCTTTATATTCTATAATTCCAAGGTCTTTAAATATCACTTTCTGCTTATCCACTGCAATGTTTTAATTTGCAAAGATAAAT
>JBKJLT010000350.1:0-10072 GCA_046596765.1 Ferruginibacter sp.
ACATAATCTTTTATAACCGGGTCAACAGTCATGCCTTTATCAAACAGAGGCCCATAAAAAGCAGAATCAATCAGGTTGCCCAATGCACCTGCATAAACCAGTGAAGCACAAAAAATAAACCCTTTGTGTTGTTTTTCTTTAATTATCTTTCTAAGATACCAGGTACCAAAAACAACTGCGCCCATGCGGAAAATGGTTAATGCCATCTTTCCCCAGTTACCGCCAAATTTCCACCCATAGGCCATGCCGGGATTTTCAACAAAATAAAGTTGAAATCCGCTGCCAATTATTTGGTGCGATTCGTTAAGTTGGTAATGTGTTTTAATCCAGAGTTTCAAACACTGGTCGGCAATTATTATCAATAAGATGATGAATGTTACGTGTCTTGCTTTCATAATAAGTGGCAAAGATAAGAGAGTTATGGGTTATGAGTTTGTGGTTTGTGGTTGGCCCATTAGCAAATTAGCACATCAGCACATTTGCTAATTCCCTTCTACTCTTCAAAATAAACCCTTTTTACCCTTTGAGAGATGCCGGTTAAAATTTCGTAAGAAATACTTTGTGCCAACGCCGCCAATTCGCTTACCGGCATGGCCTCTCCAAAAACAATCACTTCATCGCCTTCCTCGGCATCAATACCGGTTATATCCAGCATGGTCATATCCATACATACGTTGCCAATAACTGGTGCCGGTTTACCTTTAACCAACATGTATCCAACGCCATTACTTAATAAGCGTGGGTAGCCATCGGCATAGCCAATCCTTACTGTAGCAATTTCCGAATCTTTGGCTGCTACGCCTTTACGGCTATAGCCAATACTTCCACCGGCTTTTATTTTTTTTATTTGAGAGATGGTGGTCTTTAAGGTAGTAACATTTTTCAGTTGTTGCTGAACTGCGGGATCTGCATCAACACCATACAACCCAATGCCCAGCCTTACCATATCAAACTGCAGGTTTTTATGGCGATGAATGGCTGAAGTATTTGCAATATGCCGGAGAAAGCTGTAACCGGAAATTTTTTGAATCTTTTCACAACCTTCCAAAAATGCTTTGGCCTGGGCATTTGTAAATGCATCGTGCAATGATGAATCGCTGGCAGCCAGGTGAGAAAAAACCGATTGTATTTTAAAAACTGAAGTTGATTTTAACCTGCTGCATAGTTCTTCAATATCTTTTTGCTCAAACCCCAGGCGATGCATGCCCGTATCTAATTTTATATGCACAGGGTAATTATTAATGCCGTTGCGCATTAAATAATCTTCAAAAGTTGATAAGATGCCGAACGAAAAAAGTTCAGGCTCCAGGTTATGCTGCAGCAATACATCATAAGTTACTTCTTCGGCATTCATTACCAAGATGGGCAAAGTGATACCGGCTTTGCGTAATTCAACCCCTTCATCGGCATAAGCAACGGCCAGGTAATCTACCTGATGAAACTGCAGCAGGTTGGCAATTTCAAAACCACCACTTCCATAACTGAAAGCCTTTACCATAGCCATTAGTTTAACACCGGGATTCAGCATTTGCTGGTAAGTTTTTAAATTATGGGTGATGGCATTCAGGTTTATCTCCAACACCGTCTGATGAATTTTTTCTTCCAGCAAATGGCTTATCTGTTCAAATTCAAAAAGCCGGGCGCCTTTTAATAAAATGCTTTCGTTGTAAAAATGCATTGCCGGAAATTTCAGAATAAACTCTGCTGTAGAATTAAAGAAAAGAGTTTCCATGATTCCTTTAAACACATCGCTGTGCCTGGTAATTTCCGGGCCAATGCCAATAAGCTGGTTAATATTTTTTTGCTGAAGAATATCGGCTACTTCATCATACAGTTGCTTGTTGGTTTTACCGCTTTGCAAAATATCGCTGATGATTACTGTACGTTTAGGATGCTGTTGCTGCTGTTGTAAAAAATCCAGCGCTATAGACAAAGAAGTAATATCGGCACTGTAACTGTCGTTAATTAACGAACAGTTGTTAATGCCCTGTTTTAATTCAAGCCGCATTTCCACCGGCTTTAACTGCAACATGCGTTCCTGTATCAATTCATCAGTCAACCTGCCTGCCAGCAGGCAGGTATTCAAATGCAGCAATACACACCAACAGGTAATAGCATTTTTTATAGCAGCATCATTTGTAAACGGAATGGAGATACTTAATTTTCTTTCTTTGTAAATCGCTTTTATAACTGTATTAAAAGGCTGCACCTGCGCACTTTTTATGCATAGCGTTGCATCCTCATTATACCCCCAGTTAAATAAAACAGCATTGTTTTTTTGCTGAAGTTGTTTCAGGGCTTCATCAATTGCAACTTCATCTTTACAATAAATAATAGTACCTGTATTTGTAAAGAGATTTATTTTTTCATTTATTTTGGCTGCGGTGCTTTCAAAACCTTCGCTGTGAGCTTCGCCAATATTGGTAAAAATGCCGATGGAAGGTTTGATGATCTTCTCCAGCTTTTCCATTTCACCCTTCATTGAAATGCCGGCCTCAAAAATACCCAACGTATGAGAAGTATTCATTTGCCATACACTTAAGGGTACGCCAATTTGTGAGTTGTAACTTTTAGGACTGCGGACAATACTAAAATCGTTTTGCAGCAATTGGTACAACCATTCTTTTACAATTGTTTTGCCATTACTGCCGGTTATGCCAATTACCGGAAAAAGAAACTGGCTGCGGTGATGTGCTGTTAATTGCTGCATAGCATGCAATACATTTTTTACCAGTATAATATTTGCATCAGCAAAATCCTGGGGCAAAAAACTAAAAGAATCATCTACAATAAAATTGCGGACACCTTTATTATACAAATCTTTTACAAACGCATTTCCCTGCCGGCGTGGGCCAGGGAGTGTAAAGAATAAGGTTGAAGATGGAAATAATAGTTTGCGGCTGTCAATAAGTAAATATTCAATTACTACAGCAGTATTGCTTTTTAATACTAAAGTACCACCCGTAATTTTTTCTATGTCTGCAATGTTGTACATTAATTATTTATTGTTTGCAAAAGCTTTATTCACGGCTTGTCTTAAGTGCCGGTTAATGCGCCTGATCATCTTCAAATTGCTCTTTTTCTTTCTCATTTGCCCTGTCGATAAAAATGGAGTAAACTACAGATGTTCCCAAACAAACCAATATAAAGCCCAACGAAATAAATACCTGTGTGGTTTTATCTATCCATTGATTTATCCAGTGCTCTGCCAGCATTTTTACTCCAATAAATATTAATACTATAGCAATGCCCTGTGGCAGGTAATCAAATTTATTTACGGCATTTCTCAACAGGAAAAATAAAGAACGCAGTCCCAGCACGGCAAAAATATTTGAGGTATATATTACAAGCCTTGCTGTAGGTTGATAGCTTAGTGTTTTGGTATCAACAATACCCATTACGGCAGGTATAGAATCTAATGCAAATACCAGATCAATAGCCGCAAGCATAATAACTACTACAAATAAAGTGGTGTATTTTTTTTTACCGTTTTCTGTTACTGTAAACCTGCCATTACCATCATGTGGGGCAAGTGGTAAAAACCTTTTTAAAAAATTATACACTTTGCTTTTTTGAGGATCAAAGTCTTTTTCTTCCTCAACCGATACAAACATTTTGTAGCCGGTGTACACCAGAAAAGCCCCAAACACATACAATAACCAATGAAATTTTTCTACCAATACAACGCCTATGGTAATAAATATAACCCTGAACACAATGGCCATCAATATCCCTATCAACAAAACCCGGCCATAATTTTTTTCTTTTACACCAAAGGCCGAAAAAATAAGTATGAATACAAAAATGTTATCTATGCTAAGGCTCCACTCCATCAGGTAGGCACTCAGGTATTCCAATCCGGGCTTTTGCCCTTTTTCTATCCATAAAAAAATACAGAATGCAAGCGCAAGTCCTACCCAAAAAAAGGTTTGGTACAAGGCCTGTTTTATGGAAACCTTTTGATTTTTTTTACTCATCAGGCCAAGATCCACAATAAGTGAAACTAAAATAACAATACCAAATACAATATAAGTGAGTTGTGTTTTATCCATCTTAATTAAGCGTGTATTTTCTTTTTCTTATAAATTGAAAAACAAATGCAAACAACAATACCAGTATAACAGGTACAATAATATTGATGAGTTGCCAGGTGCTTTTTTGTGCTTCAGTTTTTTTCTTATCAAGCAGGCGTAAGGTATAATCTTTTGCTTTTGCTTCGGAAAGATTGGAACTGTTTACAAGATAATCGAGACAGTTTTGCAGGAAATCCTTATTGGCAAAAGCAAACTCCTGCTGGCTTCCGTAGGTATAAGGATTCATGCCCATTGGTATTGGCTGGTTACCTTTAACTACCGAATTTAAAACCATGTCGCCATCACCCACCAAAATTATTTTGTTATCCAGCAAACATTGTGGCAAAAATGATGCGCCATATTTTTTCAGGCTGTCGTTCATTGCCTGCGAAAGGCGGTTGCTGAACAAAGATTGAAATTTACCTTCCAGCAAAACAGCTACCGGTATATTTGATCTTTTGAACTTTTCATCTTCCGGCGCTTTTACATTTTCCAGTACGCTTATTAACGCCGGTGTTGCAATGGTTCTTGAATTGGGTGATGAACTTAAAAGAATAGTTTTTTTTATCCCTTCGGCCCCAACCGTATCAATGGAATTAACAAACCTGCCGCTTACAAAACCCAGGCTTTTATTGATAACATGATTTGATTTTGTTTCAAAAACCGGAAAATAATTCCAGGGCAATAATTCAAACTGGCCGTTGCCATTAACATCAAAAGGTAAAAAATCGCATTGCAGGTCCATTACCAAATCGGAGTTAATTCTTGCTCCATATTTGAACAGCAAATCATTCAGTTCAAGTCCGCGGTCGTAAGCAATCACTTCGCCTTTTTTACTTTGCAGGCTGTCCAGTTCAGCATTCAGTTTATCTGTGAATAAAATTAATTTGCCTCCACGCATCACAAACTGATCAATCTTCAATTTCTCCTGGTCATTAAATGGCACTGCCGGCTTTACAATCATCAAAACTTGCACCACATCTGGTATACATGGTATTTCATTCAGGTTTACAGGCTGAAACTGGTAATTTGTTTTCAGCACATTTTCCGACAGGTCATAGGCTCTTCCATCCACAGGCTCGCCATTACCGGCTGAGTAAATAAGCGTAGGTTTCTCCTTTGCGGTTACCTTATCTATTGCGCTGATGAAATTAAATTCCATCATTGCTTCGGCGCTGTTGATCTCGGGATAAGTAATAGCTTTTGTTTTTCCCTGGTAAATCATTACCGGCGCAATATTATCTTTATAATGCACAAAAGCAACCGGGTAAATATTCTGCTGTTGCTGTCCTTCTTTTATTTGGGATGTAAGATTGATGGGATAAAAACCCAATGCACCCAAAGTATCTGCCCATGCAACATTTGTGCCCTCCACATTCTCATCAGGACTGATAAAGCGGTATTGTAATTTTTTGCCGGCAACCTCTTTAAATTCGCTCAGTAATTCATTGATACTGTTAGCTAATTTTTTAAAACCGCTGGGGAAATCTCCCTTTAAAAAAACATCAACCTGCACTACATCATCTAATTTTTGCAATACTTTTTTTGTGGGCGTTGAAAGTGTGAATCGTTTTTCATTGGTAAAATCTATACGGGTGTGATACTGCGATGCCATCCAGTTTACCGCACCCAGCAAAACGATGGTTATTATTAACCAAAGTTTGCTTTTCCATATTTTACTAAAAATGTTCATTTATTTTTTATGTAAATTCTTAACCGTTATCAATAAAAAGAGAAAAATAACACTTACAAAATATACCAGATCGCGGCTGTCTAAAACGCCCCGGCTTATGCTTCGATAATGAAAATCTATACCCAGCATTTCGATATAATAATCGAACCCGTTTACAAAAAAAGGAAGTTTACTGAGTGCGTTAAAACCAAAGTATAAAATCAAACAACTAAAAGCACTGATCAAAAAAGCCACAACCGCATTGTTTGTAAATCCGCTGCAACAAAGACCTATGGCGGAAAAAACGGCAGCGAGCAAAAACAGGCCGATATAACTTCCTAATATGCCGCCGCTGTCAATACCCCCCTGGGCGCTCAATGTTTTAATGGTGATGATATAGATTATTGTAGGTAGAATAGCCAGCAACAAAACCACAAGTATCGAAAAATATTTTCCAAGCACGATCTGCCAGGCAGATAAGGGTTTTGTTTTAAGTATTTCAAATGTTCCTGCCCTGAATTCATCAGATAGCGAACGCATGGTAATTGCCGGAACCAGGAACATCAGGATCCAGGGCGCCAGTTCAAAAAATTTATCTAAGGATGCGTAACCAAATTCAAATATGCTGCTATCCTGCAGTATAAACAGAAATACAGCATTAATGAGTAAAAAAAGAATAATGGCAATATAGCCAGTGAGGTTACTGAAAAACTGGTTTAATTCCTTTTTAAATATGCTCCCCATGAATTTTTACAATTGCTGCAATTTACTATATATCAGGTTAATATAACCTTAATAAGCATCGTACTCAATTTAAACCCCGTGCAGCATTTTTTATAACCGCTTTGTCTGTTATTTAGAATCAGGGGTTCGCTAATATTTAATGATCCTGGTTTTTAGATTGCTTATTTTTTTACTTCAATATGTTTGCAAAGGCAAAATTTGTTGATTACCAATACCAAGTGCAAAGAGCCCTGTCATCTATTGATGGGGCTTTATAATTTAAGACTCAAATTTTATAAGATTCACACTTTAAAAAAGTTTTGGCACGGTTTTGCTTATATACCCAGTAAAATATTAAATATGAAAAAAATTATTGTAATACTGTCGATCGTATTTATTGGTTTACAGTCTCAGGCTCAAAAAGTACCTATCATTGTACCTCCGCCACCCCCAGGCATGCCAACACCGCCACCACCGCCTGGTACAAAGTTTGTAGTTGTTAAACCGGGACAGCACCCTAACCACCATTACCGGAAAGGTTATTATTACAAAAATGGTAAGTACTATAAAAGAAAGAAACATTATGTGAGGCATAATTAAAAATTATTTTAAATCGGGGATTAGTTTCCCCGCTTTTTTTTGCCGAAAAATACGGGGTCATCCTGTGGATTATCTGGTAGTTTGCATCTTACCATTTCACAATATAATAAACTAAAAACCTGGGTATGAAAAAAACAATGATCTTGCTATTTGTATGTGCCGCTTCTATGCATATCATAGCACAAAAAACCAAAGTTCAAAAAGCTGAAACACCAACTCAATCTGCATTATTAGTTAGTGACGTTGCTCCACCACCACCACCACCTCCTCCTCCGCCGCCAGTTACACCCTTACCTCCCGAGCCTCCGGTGTTAGCAGTACCTGCAATACCTCCAGCTCCTCCTGCTCCACCGGCTCCGCCTGTTAAAAAAGAGTCTTGATTTTATTGTAATAATATTTGTAATAAAAAATGCCTCCTGAAAATCGGGAGGCATTTAAATTATTTTAGAAGATTGTTATACCGCAAAACTTTCGCCACAACCGCAACTTCGGCTGGCATTGGGATTATTGAAATAAAAACCTTTGCCATTCAAACCATCACTGAATTCCAGCTCGGTATTTACCAGGTACAAAAAACTCTTCAGGTCGCACACAATTTTTATTCCCTTGTCTTCAAAAACCTGGTCCATTGGTTTTACTTCATTATCAAAATCCATTTTATAACTTAAGCCACTGCATCCGCCCCCAACTACACCAACTCTTAAAAAATGGGTATCGTCTCCGCCCACTCCCGCTTCTTCCATAAGTTTTAATACTTTGGTTTTCGCTTTATCGCTGATGAATATGCTGTTTTCTGTTGCTACCATTTTTTAGCTATTAGCCTTTAGCTATTAGCCTTTAGCCTAGCATTATCCGCTAACAGCTAATAGCTAACAGCTTGCAGCTGTTTAATGAACTACACTCTCCTGAAACTTAATTTCTTCCAAACCGTTTTTAACGCGGTAGTCATTGATGGCTGATTTGATTGCATCTTCGGCTAAAACACTACAATGTATTTTTACCGGCGGAAGATTTAATTCTTCTACGATGTCCATATTGTCAATTGTTAGTGCTTCGTCTACGCTTTTTCCTTTCAGCCACTCAGTAGCTAAAGATGAAGAAGCAATAGCAGAGCCGCATCCAAAGGTTTTAAATTTGGCGTCGGTTATCATGCCAGCATCATCTACCTCAATCTGAAGACGCATAACGTCGCCACACTCGGGAGCACCAACTAGGCCGGTACCTACATTTTTTGCACTTTTATCCAAAGTACCCACGTTTTTTGGGTTTTGGTAGTGATCGATTACTTTTTCTGAATATGCCATGATAGTAAATTTGATAATTTGCTGATTAGCTAATTTGCTAATGCTGTAAAAATTGTTACTTTTTTTATTTTTTTAAACCTCTTAAAATTAAATACTGTTGTTCTTATTAGCACATCAGCACATTGGCCAATTAGCTAATTTTCTTTAGTGTGCTGCCCACACAATACTATCCAAATCTATACCTTCTTTATACATTTCCCAAAGCGGACTCATTTCTCTTAACTTTAAAACAGTTTCACTTATTGCTTTGATGGTGTACTCAATCTGCTCGTCGGTGGTAAATCTTCCTAAGCCAAAGCGAAGTGAAGAGTGTGCCAGGTCATCGCCAAGTCCCAACGCTTTTAACACGTAGCTTGGTTCTAATGAGGCAGACGTACAGGCAGATCCGCTGCTTAATGCAATATTTTTATTAAAGCCCATCAGTAAACCTTCGCCCTCAACATGCTTAAAAGAAATATTGGCAACATGTGGTAAGCGATGCTCACGACTTCCATTTACATAAGCTTCTTCCAGTTTTAATAATTCGGTTTCCAAATGATCTCTCATCTTACTGATGCGTTTGGTATCTTCTTCCATATCCAGCATGCAAATTTCGCAGGCTTTACCAAATCCAACTATACCCGGTACATTTAAAGTTCCACTACGCATTCCACGTTCGTGGCCACCGCCATCCATTTGCGCAGTAACTTTCACCCTTGGGTTTTTACGACGTACATACAATGCTCCCACTCCTTTAGGACCGTACATTTTATGACCAGTAAATGCCATCAGATCAATACCGTCTTTATTTACATCAACCGGTATTTTACCAACCGCCTGTGTACCATCAGTAAACAACAAAACGCCGTGTTTACGAGCAATAGCGCTAATTTCTTTAATCGGCATTACAACACCAATTTCGTTATTGGCATACATAATAGCAATAAGAATGGTAGTAGGTTTAATGGCCGCTTCCAATTCCTTCAAGTCAATCAAACCATCGGGTTGAACTTGTAAATAAGTTACTTCTCCACCCGATTTTTCAATATGCTTACAAGTATCCAAAACCGCTTTGTGCTCGGTTGTGGCAGTAATAATATGATTGCCCTTGCTGGCGTACATTTCATAAATTCCTTTGATGCCCAAATTATCCGCTTCAGTAGCTCCCGAAGTAAAAATTATTTCTTTTGGATCGGCACCAATCAGTTTAGCAACCTGCTCACGGGCATAATCAACCGCTTCTTCTGCTTCCCAACCAAAAGGATGGTTACGGCTGGCGGCATTTCCATAATGCTCTAAAAAATATGGGGTCATAGCTTCCAGCACCCTTGGATCCATAGGTGTGGTAGCGTTATTATCTAAATAAATAGGCAATTTCAACATAAAATCAATCTGTTTAGTTTCTGTTCTTAATAGTGCAAATTTACTGTAAAAGGTTCTATTTTAGCAGCGTGGCAGTTTGTTTAACAGCTATTTTACCTAATTCGTAAACTATATATATCAATCCATCAAATAATGACAAAAATAGAACATATCGGCATCGCAGTTAAAGATCTTGCAATATCTGTTCCGTTGTTCGAAAAACTGCTGAATAGTCAGTGTTTCAAGACAGAACTGGTAGAGAGCGAAAAAGTAAACACTGCCTTCTTTCAAAAAGGCGAAACCAAGATAGAACTTTTAGAAAGTACTGACCCCGACGGTGTGATAGCAAAATTTATTGA